>JBJTJB010000516.1:0-14222 GCA_046095245.1 Bacteroidota bacterium
TTGGTTCATCAGCGAGGATAAGATCGGGATCGTTCAACAGGGCACGTGCTATTACGAGACGCTGCTGCTCCCCTCCTGACAATTCGTGGGGAAGTTTAAATGCTTTGGTTGTGAGACCGACTTTTGAAAGCACCTCATCAACGCGTGCATCCATGGACTTCACGTCCGTCCAACCGGTTGCCTTCAGGTAAAAAATCAAGTTCTCGCGGGCAGAGCGATCGGTCAGCAATTGAAAGTCCTGGAAGATGATACCGAGCTTTCGCCGGAGAGCAGGGATGTCCTGGCTTTTTAAATCGTGCAAATTGAATCCCGCCACCGTGCCCTGACCCAGAAGCAGGGGTAAATCACCATACAAGAGGCGCATAATGCTACTCTTTCCGCTGCCGGTTTTTCCAATGAGATATACAAACTCCCCCCGGCTCACACTGAGGTTCACATTGTCGAGCACCAGATTTTTGTTGTGAAAAATACTGGCGTGGCGGAGGTCGATGATGGTATCAGACATGATTTGATGCAATGCGCTCAGGGCAATTCGAGGGTTTGAACTTTACCGTAAGGAATGGAACTTAAAAACTCCATGATTCGTGGCTCATGGTCGGAAAGACCCGCCTTCACCAGGGATTTTTCGGGCCGATCGAGCCGGAAATACGCCAGCAGATTGAAGTCTGCATCGCGCAATTGCACGTAATCCGGAATCTTGGCTTTTCCCTGGATTTTAAGGATGTGATACGTCGCCATCGGTCTTGTGCAAACTTAGGTTGGATTCGCGTAGTATTCCGGATGAAACGAATGCAGTTTTCAACTGCAAAAAAGAAGGCCGCCCTTTGGGGCGGCCTGTAGATATTTCAAGTGAAAGAAGAAGATCAGCGACGGCGGCTGGCACCCTCATCACCGAGCCCCAAGGGGCTTCCCACACGGGCCATGGCACAGCGGAAACCGAGCCAGTCGGTGGATTGCTCCTGATCGAGGAAACGGCGTGTTCCGGGGGTGAGATAATACGCACGGTCTTTCCAGGATCCGCCCTTGATTACACGGGCACGGTCGTCGACCAGGCTGGCGGTTCCGGAATTATACATTGCATAATCAGGCTCATCACCATCGATGTAGTTGATGTTATCCGCTTTCTGGTAATTACGGCGGCTGGCAGCTTCCTGCTCGGTCACATCACGGTATTGAACACGACCAAGACTATCTTTTTCAGCAATTGCACCTTCTTCATCGGTGAGTTGGGTCTGGTACACGTTACCGCGGAAAGAGCGGAAATCAGTTTTGTCTTCGTGCGAAAGCGGGCGGTAAACATCCATCACCCATTCTGCTACGTTACCACCCATGTTGTACAGGCCGTAATCGTTTGGCAGGTAGGAATATACTGGTGCGGTGATATCCGCATTGTCATTCAGACGACCTGCAACACCCATGTTATCACCACGGCCACGTTTGAAGTTGGCGAGCATTTCGCCCTGCCATTTATCGTCGGCGTTGCGGACAGCATTCCCGTTCCAGGGATAGAGCTTGCGGCCGTTTACATTTTCATACACCGTATTTCCAATCAAGGCCAGTGATGCGAACTCCCATTCTGCTTCGGTAGGGAGACGATACTTCGGAAGCAGGATTCCATCTTCCATGCGCACCTTACGGGTATCCACGTTGGGATTGAGATCGACCAGTGGGCTGCGCACCAAGCCCTCGTATTGACCGGCAAGGTAGGCATCGGTATTGAAGTTGTCTTCGTTCACCTGCGCAGGATTCACCCGCAGGATCCCTTCACGGATCATGATTTGCTCGTTGACCCGGTCTGTACGCCATTTGCAGTAATCAGTGGCTTGCAACCAATTCACACCTACTACAGGATAATCCTGATAAGCGGGGTGGCGCAGATATAACTCCACATACGGCTCATTGTAGGCCAAACGGTCGCGCCAAACCAGCGTATCGGGCAAGGCACGCTTATACACATCCGGGTAATCGTTACCGAAAACACGGCTGAGCCAGTATAAATACTCCAGCCAGTAAATATTGGAAACCTCGGTTTCGTCGATGTAGTAGGATGATACGGTTACACGACGGGGAATGTTATCCCAATCCTGGATCACATCCTGTTCGGTACGGCCCATCACAAAGGTTCCACCTTCGATCAGTACCAGGCCGGGTCCTGTTTCCTGCTCCGTGTACGGAACAACTTCAAAACCACCATTTTCCTCGTCATTGACACCCCAGCCTGTGGCGCCGGATTTCTCAGCGCCTCCACGGCAGGAGGACATGAACACCGCGCCGATCACAAGCAGGGGCAGTGCGAGACTTTTCATCTTCATGCTCAACATGTTTGGGGAACAAATATGCGAAATAACTAGAAACTGGGGCAACTTATTGCCCTGAAGCGCTTCTTTTTGGGCCTGCACTCGAACTGCATCCCCACACTGATTTCGTGGGAACCGCCGGTTGCATTGCTCAAAGCCGACACCGTTACATCGTAAGAATAGCCGAATTTGAACATACCACGCTGAAGACCAACCAGTGCGATAAAGCTATCAGAAGAAACAGCCTTGTCGCCACCGAAATTGGCACGGTACCACAACCCACCCATGATGGGAGAGTTGATGATATACATTCCGATGTTCAGCTGGTTGAACGAAGCTTGTTGGTGGTACAATACGTTCGGGGAAATGTAGGTTCCCTCATCGCGGTTTAAGCGGCCGCGGTAGCTGCGTCCGTAGGTATCGCCAATCGGCAGCATGGCACCAAAGTGGGCCGTGTACTTTCGGGGGAGGGGTGACGTGCCTTTTACAATGAAGGCCTCATCGGGTTCAGTAAGGTGGTGCACTGCAAATCCACCGTATACCGTGTTGGTGTAACCAAGCACTCCGGCCGAAAAATCCATGAAATTCCGGGATTCAGTCGGGCGGGTTTCCTGGGTTGCATAAACGAACCCGTATCGCGGATCGATCATGTCACCAAAGGTCAACTTATTGAAATCGAGGGTATTCTGAACATAGGTGGCCTGCAATCCGAAGCGCATGCTGAAACGACGGTTCACGTTTAGCTGATAGGCATACATTGCGCTGAGGTTCAACTTATTGATTGTACCCTCGCCGGCCTTGTCCTGTAAAAACAACACACCTACTCCACCATTGATCAGATCGAAATGCTGGTCATAGCCGGCACTGGTGGTGATGTAAGTTTCCTTGAGGGCGGGCCACTGGTTCCGGTAATTGAAGTTCACGCGTGGACATTTTGCCGATCCAGCGAACGCCGGGTTCAGGTAGAGGGGATTGGCATAAAACTGCGTGAACTGGGGGTCCTGCGCACCGGCCACCAGGCTCAGCGCCGTCATCGCGCACAGGATGAGGAAATGCTTCATGTGTGGTTCTGTTGTATGGTGGTTTATACGCAGGCCTTTAATTTTGTTTCGTTTTCGCCAAATTCGTCGGGCAATACGGAACCCGTCTTATCGTTTCTGCGGAGCATGGACCTGACTCCAAAGATGCGAAAACGATTGGAATTCCGACAAATGTAACCGAATCCGATTCAAACCCGATAGCCGGATTCAATACCCAGCATGAAAAAACTCCTCGTCATCGTTTTGCTCCTTCAGGGAATCACCCTGAACCTGTTTTCGCAAGTTACAAAAGCACCGGTTGACGTGGCTGAGAACCCATATCGACTTGAGTGGCTTCGCGACGAGTCGGGTCGAATTTCTTTCCGAAACGCCGAACACCCGGACTTTTTCCATGGCCTGCCCGCGCTCGCCATCCAGGAGAAAAACGAAATCGTTTCCGCCAGCCTTTCAAACGCCCGCTACGAAATCATGGATCAGGCATCGGCCTCCCCCATTTCAGAATACATCGGGCCTGAGCCTTTAGTGAACGTGATGATACTGGAATCCGGCAAAAACCGCCATTCCATGGTGTATGTGATGCCCTTTAGACGAAACGTCCAAAGTGGACAAATCGAACGGCTAATTTCTTTCGGGCTTGACCTGAGCTCACGTTCATTTTCAAACCTTCCTGTAAAACGGGCCGCCACAGCCTCTGCATTCAGTACACAATCCGTTCTTTCTTCAGGCGACTGGTACCGTTTCACCGTGCACAACGATGGGATTTACGCCCTATCGTTCACCGACTTGTCGAGCCTGGGGATTATCGGTAGTGCCATACCCACCTCGTCACTTCGCCTGTTCGGAAATGGCGGGGGCATGGTTCCCCTCGCCAACAGCACCGATCGCCCCGATGACTTGCTGGAATGTGCGATAGAGGTGGCAGACCTTGATAATGATGGTTTTTTTGGAGAAGGCGACCAGTTTTTTTTCTACGGTCAAGGTCCCGACCGATGGTCGTATAAACCAACCGAGAAACAATACATACACCAAAAGCACCTCTTTTCCGATTCCACCTATTACTACCTGACCTTGAGCGATACAGGAACCCCGAAGCGCATTGTACCCGACCCGGGAATTCCTGCCCAGCCTGATATGCCATTGGTCACCTCCTTCACCGATGTGGCATTCCATGAAGAAGACATCCGAAACTTCATCAAATCCGGAAGGAACTGGTATGGAGAGGCCTTTGATGTGACCTTAAGCCAGCGCTTCAGTTTCACTTTTCCAAACCTGATTCCGGGAACTGTGCGCCTCCGGTCAAACGTAGCCGCACGCACTTCCACCTCCACAGCCACGAGCAGCCGCTTTGTTGTATCGTACAACAATTCCACCGTATTGACACACACTGTGCCGAATGTCGGCACCAGTTACACCGACGACTTCGCCCGTACTTCGTTTCTTAAAACAACATTCCAGGCAGGTGCAGGTCCCGACCTGAGCCTTACATACACCTTCCAGCCCTATAATGCAAGTTCTTCCGGATGGCTCGACTATATTTCCATCAATGCCCTGCGCGAACTCCGATTCACTGGAAACCAGCTGTTCTTCCGTGATGAAGACAGCCTTGGAAATGGCAGCAATCTGCAACGCACCTACCGGATTGAAGGCGTTGACAATTCCCTACGACTATGGAACATCAGCCAACACAACAATGTCCGATCGCAGCAGTTCAGCCTCAACGCACAAACCGCTGAGTTTTCCCAGAACGTACCGTTGAGCGGCCAGGCGAACTATGCCTTGTTCAATGAAAATGCAATCCTGAAACCTGCCTATTCAGGTCCTATACAAAATCAGAACCTGCATGGGCTCCAGCCAGCGCAATACCTCATCATCACACCCTCATTCCTGATTCCTGAAGCCGAGCGATTGGCCGAGTTTCACCGCACGGAGGATAACCTCAGTGCACATGTTGTTTCATTGGAGAGTATTTACCACGAGTTCTCCTCCGGTGCACAGGATATTTCAGCTATTCGCGATTTCATTCGCATGTTTCATATGCGCCATGGCGGTACGCCGGATGCATTGCGTTATGTGCTTTTATTTGGTGATGGATCGTACGACCACAAAGACCGCGTGAGCGGAAATTCAAATCTGATACCTACGTTCCAGTCAGAAAATTCCGTTTCGCTGCTCATCTCCTATACCTCAGATGATTTTTACACCATGCTCGACGATGGTGAGGGCACCTTGGTTGGACCCGAGCTTCCTGATGTCGGCATCGGTCGCATACCTATTAAGACCCTTGAGCAGGCGCGTGAGCAGGTCGATAAAATCATCCGCTACAGCACTCCGGGTGAAGATGGCGGAACCACCAATTGCGCCGGAAACTCTACGTTGCGTTTAGGTGATTGGAGAAACGCCTTATGCTTCATTGCCGACGATCAGGACCGCAACCTTCACCTCCGGCAAAGCGAACGGATGCTTGCTGTAGCCCAGCAGTTTTCGCCGGCATCCACCATTGATAAAATCGTTCTTGATGCCTACAACCAGGTTTCAACTCCCGGGGGACCGCGGTATCCGGATGTGAATGAAGCCATCGACCGAAGGATCCAAAAAGGTGCCTTGCTGGTGAATTACACCGGACATGGAGGCGAATTGGGGTGGGCTTCAGAGGCCATCCTGAACAACGACATGATCAATAGCTGGAGCAATACCAACACCCTTCCGGCATTCATTACGGCTACCTGTGAATTCAGCCGATACGACGATCCTCAGCGTACAGCTGCCGGTGAGTTTGTTCTTCTAAACGCATCCGGTGGCGGCATTTGCCTGTTTACAACAGTCCGACTGGCATTTGCGATTGAAAACGAGCTCATCAATTCGAACATGATCAAACGCATGTTCACACCGCTGAACGGAGAAATGCCTCGCGCCGGGGATATCATCCGATTGTCCAAGACAGACAATCCATCCAATCGGAATGTGACCCTACTCGGTGATCCGGCCCTCAGGTTGTCCTATCCCAAGCACAAAGTGAACACCACGGCTATTGAGGAGGCCAGCACAGGCTTACCGGCCGACACCCTGCGTTCACTCAACAAGATCACCATCCGCGGTCGGATTGAAGACCAAAACGGCAATCCGCTGAACAGCTTCAACGGGTTGATTTACCCTACGGTGTTCGACAAATCCGGAAAGGTGTACACCCTTGTTAACGACCAATCGGGATCCGACATCAGCCTGCTGGACAGTTTTATGCTTCGCTCCAACACATTGTATAAAGGCAAAGCAAGCGTGCGCAATGGCGAATTCAGCTGCACGTTCATCGTTCCGAAAGACATTTCCATTCAGTACGGTAGCGGCCGGATCAGCTATTATGCACACAACGGGTCCGAAGATGCGCAGGGTGTAAACGAATCCATTGTGATCGGAGGCATCGGCTCATTGGCCTTATCAGACAACGCCGGACCCGAAATCCGCCTTTATATGAACGACGAAGGGTTCGTTCCCGGTAGTATGACCAGCCCGAATCCCCTGGTGTATGCCATCCTTACCGACTCAAGTGGAATCAACACTGTTGGAAACGGCATCGGCCACGACATCACCGCCCAATTGGATGGCAAACCCAACCTACTGTACGTCCTGAACGATTTTTATGAATCGGATCTCGACTCATACCAGCAAGGCAAAGTACGTTTTCCGCTAGAGGGATTGAGCGAAGGAACTCACACCCTTGTACTGAAAGCCTGGGATATCAATAACAACAGCAGTGAGCAGCAGATTGAATTCGTTGTTGCCAGCTCCGAGCGCCTGGCCTTGGATCGTGTACTGAACTATCCGAACCCCTTCACAACACGAACCACCTTCCTGTTCGAGCACAATAAACCCTGCGAAGGCATGGCCGTGCAAGTTCAGGTGTTCACCATAAGTGGGAAACTGGTGAAGACCCTCGACAGCTACCAGATTTGCGAAGGGTTCCGGAACAGCCCCCTTGAATGGGACGGCAGGGATGACTTTGGCGATCCTTTGGGAAAGGGCGTCTATGTGTACCGGCTGAAAGTCCGCACCGCCGATGGCGAAACGGCTCAAAAGACAGAAAAGCTGGTGCTTTTGCGCTGATCCGGCCATCTTTTCTGTTCATACACTGCACAATAAGGGGCGGTTGAATTCGTTATATTTGTCCTTCTCATGACCCCATGCCAACCGGATATGCCATTCCGGAGCGATTACCCAACACAATGATGCGCTTATCGAACTTCAAGTCGGCTTTGTTTCCGGCTCTCCTGCTCTTCTCGATTGCACCGTCTTCGGCACAACAATCGAACCTGCTCGGACAAATCAACACCATTACCACCGCCGTACCCTTTATCATGATTTCGCCGGACGCCCGTGCTGGCGGAATGGGAGATGTAGGCGTTGCATCGGCACCGGATGTCAATTCCATACACTGGAATGCGGCGAAACTGGCCTTTGCCGAGAATAAAATGGGATTCGGTGTGTCGTACACACCCTGGCTTCGCGCCCTGGTGAACGACATGTTCATTGCATACATTTCGGGTTATACCAAACTCAAGGGAGACCAAACCCTTGCAAGTTCGCTGCGCTATTTCAGCCTTGGCAACATCACCTTTACGGATGTGAATGGAAACACCATCCGAGATTTCAAGCCGAACGAATTCGCCTTTGACCTGGCGTATTCGCGCAAACTGGGTGAAAACCTATCCGGTGGTATTGCACTGCGTTTTATCCACTCCAACCTCACCGGCGGAACCCAGGTTGAAGGGCAAGACTCGAAAGCGGGTAATACGGCAGCAGCTGATGTGTCCGTTTATTACGAGAAAGAAATCGAACTCGGCAACAAGGATGCGGTATTGATGAGCGGTTTGAACATCTCAAACATCGGTGCAAAGATTTCCTACACGCAATCCGGCGTGAAGAATTTCATTCCGACCAACCTGCGACTTGGACCGGGCCTGAAGATGTTGTTGAATGACTACAACGAGCTTTCTTTCATGCTCGACATCAACAAACTCCTCGTGCCTACGCCACCCATCTACACCCAGGATACAGCCAACAGTGCCGAGAACATTGTCCTGTTCGGAAAAGATCCGGACGTGAGTGTGGCTCAGGGAATATTCCAATCGTTCTCCGATGCGCCCAACGGATTCAGCGAAGAATTGCAGGAAATCAACATCGGTGTGGGTATGGAATACTGGTATGACAAGCAATTCGCGTTTCGTGCCGGTTATTTCTACGAAGACAAGCGAAAAGGGAACCGCAAGTACTTTACACTGGGTGCTGGTTTACGGTACAACGTATTCGGAATCGATCTGGCATACCTGATTCCCACCAACCAGCGGAATCCCCTGGAGAACACCTTGCACTTCACACTCACGTTCGATTTTGCCGATGTGGGTGCCGCCAGCAACCGGGAAGACACAGAATAAGCTTTTCCGTTGAACATCCGCGTCGGTTTCGGTTTTGATGTCCATCAATTGCAGGAGGGACGCCCTCTTGTGCTTGGCGGAGTTGAAATTTCTCACCACAAAGGCGCCCTCGGTCACTCGGATGCAGATGTACTGATCCATGCAATTTGCGATGCACTGCTTGGTGCGGCCGGACTGAAAGACATCGGAACCTATTTCCCCGACACATCGGCGGAATTCAAGAACATCGACAGCAAAATTTTACTGGCGCGTGTGATGACCTTAATCGGTGAACGCGGTTACCGTGTCGGCAATGTGGATGCATCGCTCATTCTTGAGCGCCCGAAAATCAAACCCCATATTGATTCCATGCGGAGTACTCTTTCGGAAATCCTCGGCATCAACTCAGAGGATATCAGCATCAAGGCCACTACCAATGAAAAAATGGGGTATGTAGGACGGGAAGAAGGAGTAGCAGCCTATGCGGTCTGTCTTATTTCAAAAGACTGAGTGTTTCAGCTGATCCGACTATAATTCGCATCTGCCCGATCCATTTCGCTCAAACGCTCCATCAACACCGCATTACCGGGTTGATTCAAGCTCGGATCCGTATCCACCAATTTAGCGGCTGCATTTCTGGCTTCCTCCAGAATCTGTTGATCCTTAGCCAGGGACGCGATTCTTAAATCAAGTACACCACTTTGTTGCGTACCTGTGATATCGCCGGGTCCGCGAAGCTCAAGATCCACCTCGGCGATCCGGAATCCGTCATTCGTTTCACACATCGTCCGCATGCGCTTCCGGGCGTCATTCCCCAATTTATCTCCTGTCATCAAGATGCAGTAACTCTGCTCGGCCCCGCGTCCTACCCGGCCTCGCAACTGATGCAATTGGGACAAGCCGAAGCGCTCGGCACTTTCGATGATCATAACGGAGGCATTGGGCACATTGACCCCGACTTCGATTACGGTTGTGGCAACCATTATATTGGCTGTGCCGGACTTGAACATCTGCATGGCCAGCTCTTTTTCCTCGGACTTCATTTTTCCATGCACGATACACACCCTGAATTGCGGAGGGGGGAAATCACGACAGATTCCTTCGAAACCGGAAACAAGATTCGCATAGTCCATTTTCTCGGATTCATCGATAAGGGGATACACGATATATACCTGCCGGCCCTTGCCGATTTCATCCCGCATGAACCCGTTAACCGACAGGCGATTCGCCTCGGTCTTGTGAAGCGTACGGATCGGCTTACGGCCCGGTGGCAATTCATCAATGACTGAAGTATCGAGGTCGCCATACAAGGTCATTGCGAGTGTACGGGGTATCGGAGTGGCTGTCATGACCAGAACATGCGGCACCTCCTCGTCTTTCTTCCAAAGCCGAGCCCGTTGCTCCACGCCGAAACGGTGTTGTTCATCAATCACCACAAGGCCGATGTTCTTGAACTTGACCCGATCTTCAATCAATGCATGGGTACCGACTACGATTTGCAAATCACCTTGCTCAAGATCGCTCAGTAACTGACGGCGCTGAGCGGCGCGTGTGCTTCCGGTAAGCAAACCAATGCGAACACCTGTATTTTCCAACATGGCGGCCAGTGACTGAAAATGCTGTTGTGCAAGAATTTCGGTCGGTGCCATCAAACAGGCCTGCATCCCGTTGTCGAGCACCATCAGCATACCCAGCAAGGCAACGATGGTCTTACCACTTCCCACATCGCCTTGCAACAGCCTGTTCATTTGCTTGCCGCTACCCATGTCCAGCCTGATTTCCTTCAAGACGCGCTTTTGGGCACCGGTCAGTGCAAAGGGTAAATGATGCTCGTAAAACCGGTTGAACAAATCGCCAATCTTGGGTACGGGTTTGCCGCGAAGGGCCTCAGACCGCTCCGATTTGGCCCGCAGAAGACGCAGCTGAATGAAAAAAAGCTCTTCGAATTTCAGGCGATGCGTGGCCAATGCAAGCCTGCCTTCATCTGGCGGTTGATGAATCCCGACCAAGGCATCCCGGCGGCTTAGTAAACCATGTGCAGTACGGATCGATTCGGGCAGCGTATCACGCAGGTGCTGAGGAACCATCGCCACCAGTGTCCTCATCAACTTCTGCAGCCCCCTGCTGTCGAGACCCTTCGCCTTACACTTTTCCGTTGTACTGTAAATTCCTGCCAGTGATGGGCCGCTGAGCTGTTCCATCCGGGCAGCCTCTTCGAGCTCGGGATGCACCATGTTCAATCGACCATTGAATACACCGGGTTTTCCGAAAACCACATACTCCAGGTCTGGCTTAAGACTGTCCTTGATCCAGCGTATTCCCTGAAACCACACCAATTCCAGTTGACCGGTACCATCCGAAAAAGTAGCCGACAGCCGCGTAATGCGCTTTCCGCCGTGCGCTGTGATTTTAGATATGCGCCCTTTCAACTGTACATAGGGCATATCGTCATTGAGTTCCGAAATGCGGTAGAACCTCGACCGATCGATGTACCTGAAAGGGAAGTGGTGCAACAGGTCACCGAAATTCGCGATCCCCAACTCCTGCCGGAGTAGTTCCGCACGCTGGGGGCCAACACCTTTGAGGTATTCGACCGGGGTCGTCAAGAACTCGCCGCGCTGCATATCGGCAAAAGTAATCGGAGCCTTGCTTGGGTGATAAAAAAATCCCGCCTGAAAGGGCGGGATAAGAAGCTCTGAAAGTTGCCTGTTTATTGCACTTTTTTCACGTTCACGGCATTGAGGCCTTTGCGGCCTTCAATGATCTCGTAGCTGACAAGATCGTTTTCACGAATCTTGTCTACAAGACCGCTGTGGTGAACGAAGATCTCCTTGTTTGATTCGTCTTCTAAGATGAAGCCATAGCCCTTGGCTTCATTGAAGAATTTTACTTTACCTGTTTTCATTGATTAAATTGATGATGATGTGAGACAAAGATATTTAATGGATTCACATCCGCAAGTATTTCCGCATTTTCGTATGCTCTTTTTTAACACCCTACAATGGACCTCCAAAACGCCATGAAAACCCTCTCCGGCCGCCTAATTGACATTCCGAACCGCAGCATCCGAAATGCCCTGATCCGCATTGAAGGGGGTAAAATCCACTCCATTGAGGATGCCGATACGGTTGATTCCGTGTACCTGTGTCCCGGCTTCGTGGATGCCCATATCCACATCGAAAGCTCGATGCTGGTACCTTACGAATTCGCCCGCATCGCCTTGACACATGGCACTGTGGCGACCATAAGCGACCCCCATGAAATCGCCAATGTGTGTGGCGTGGAAGGGGTCGAATACATGCTTGAAAACGCAAAAAATGCAAAACTGAAGTTTCATTTCGGTGCCCCATCCTGCGTACCGGCAACGGGATTCGAGACTGCCGGCGCAACCATCGGGCCCCGTGATGTAGACGCCTTACTGGCCCGCGCTGATATCCACTACCTGAGCGAGGTAATGAACTTTCCCGGGGTACTGAATGGACAGGAAGATGTGATGCAAAAAATTGCTGCCGCCAAAAAACACCGCAAACCGATTGATGGGCATGCCCCCGGACTTCGAGGCGAAACGGCAGGCCGGTACATTGCCAACGGGATCAGTACCGACCACGAGTGCTTCACGCTTGAGGAGGCACTGGACAAACTTTCCTACGGTATGAAAATCCTTATCCGGGAGGGATCAGCGGCCAGGAATTTCGAGGCCCTTCACCCCCTGCTTGGAAGCCATCCGGGCATGTGCATGTTGTGCAGCGATGACATGCATCCCGATGAACTCCTGCTCGGACATATCAACCGACTTGCAGCACGGGCGGTGGCCCTTGGATACGACCTCTTTGATGTGTTACACGCTGCCTGCATACATCCGGTTGAACATTACAGGATGCAAAACGGCCTGCTACGTGTTGGCGATCCGGCCGATTTCGTTGTGCTTGAAAACCTGAGCGATTTCCGGGTGCTGCAGACCTATATCGACGGAGAATGTGTTGCAAGCAAAGGGACCTGTGTGCTCCCTGCGACCAAGCACACTTGCATTAACCGATTCAAGGAAAGGGATGTGACCGAAGCGGATTTCAGTCTAAAAGATGAACACAAACCACTTCGCGTTATCGAGGCCCGAGACGGACAATTGATTACGGGAGAAGTGCACGTGGAACCCAAGTCGGAAAGCGGCTTTCTGGTTTCGGATACCGAACACGATGTATTAAAAATTGCGGTCGTGAACCGCTATACGGATGCGAGCGTGTCCGTTGGTTTTATCCGAAACTTCGGCCTGCGTAGTGGAGCCATTGCCTCCACCGTTGCACACGACTCCCATAACATCATCGTTACCGGCACCAGTGACCGTGAAATTGCACACGCCGTGAACCTTCTCATGAAACACCAGGGCGGCCTATGCGTTGTGAAAAATGGTGAAGAACATGTGTTGCCGCTACCAGTCGCAGGCCTTATGAGTGATCGAGAAGCCAGCTTTGTGGGGCCCCAGTATGCCAGGTTGGACGCTTTGGCCAAAGAACTGGGTTCCGAGCTACGTGCCCCCTTTATGACCCTGTCATTCATGGCTTTGCTGGTGATTCCACAACTGAAACTGAGCGACCTTGGATTGTTTGACGGGGGACAATTCCAATTTTGCAGCTTGCATGTTGACTGACAAGCATCAACATCTGATGGCTGAAAACCTGATGTTCGAATCTGATTTCCATTTCAGCAGGGGCACTATTTTCGGCTCCGTGAATCTGAGAGCCATAAAACGATACATCCTGCTTCCCATGGAATGGATGACCATAGCCGGATTTCTGTTGCTGTACTTAAATGCCGGCAAGGACTCGGTAGGCTTCTTTTCCGGCCTTGAATTGCTAACAATTCCTTTCCTTATTTTCTGCGCTTTACTTGTTGCTATCACAGGGTTGCTTTCCGTGTTCACCTGGATTTCGACAAGCAGCACCGAATTCTGACCCTGTTCAGTGCCCAATCAGCTCTTTTGCCACAACCGCATCCCTGCCATACACGTCTTTGCGTATCTGCAAAACTCCTTCCCGATCCACCCAGGCAGTGAAATAAACGATACGGACAGGCACGGTGTTTTTTAACCGGATCCAGTGCTCACGACCACTTGCAATCCGTTTTTCAACCTGCTCCGAATGCATAACGGAATCACCCATCACGAAACGCAAAACCTGCATGGCATCGAACAGGCGGATGCACCCATGACTGAATCCTCTGTAGGGTTTCGAAAAAAGGTGCTTAGATGGTGTGTCGTGCATATACACCGCATGGCTATTCGGAAAATGAAATTTCAGTTTGCCCAAGGGGTTGTTCTTGCCGGTTTTTTGCTGCAGGCGATAGGGCAAATCACGAATGGCCCATTCTTTTAGGGATACGTTCCGAGGATTCACGCTTCGCCCATTCCGGTCAATCAACTCAAACCCGTTTCGAACCAGATAATTCCCGTCTGCCAGCATTTTCGGCAGAAGCTCCTTCCGGAT
>JBJTJB010000517.1:0-2021 GCA_046095245.1 Bacteroidota bacterium
ATTGATAGGGCTTCAGATTGCAGGTTGACGACACTCCCTGCACCCGGAAGCAAAAAATTTGCTGTGAAGGAGATGGCTTGACTGGGTAACAGCGACGAATATCCGAACACCAGTGTGCTCCCATTCACAGTTGATGCTGGCTGCGAGGATACAAAAGACATGCTTGGATCGAATTGAAGCCTGACTTCTCCGGAATCAATTACATTCCCAGTGTTTAGCAAACTGATATAAAAGGTTGAATTGGCATTGCACCGGGGTAACGGACAATACGCGTATACCTGCGGACTCCGCAGCAAAGAGTCGGTCTGCAAAGGGAAGTCCAGATTTGTGATGGATGTATTTCCCAGCGTTACGGTATATGCTGCGGTGCCGTTGTTTATTGAATAAAAAGGGTTGCTTACATAGCTGATGGTATATGTACCCGGAGCCTCGGGGAAGAAATACTCACCCTGTAGGTTCGTGTAGGCAACCAGACCCGATTGCGGACATTCTACCTGCTGATAGGCGAGGGGTGAATCGCCCGTTGAAAAGATATGGTTGCTGTCTGCGTCCAGATACACTCTACCCGACAGGTAAGCTGTATTGTTGAGGGTACTTCCAAGAAAAACGGTGTCGAATGCGGTACAACCCGTGGCATCGCTTACATAGAGGAAATACACACCCTGCTGTAAATTCAGGAGGCTGCTCGATGTACTTCCGTTCGACCAATTGAAAGTGTATGGAGGAGAACCGCCACTCACCTGAGCTTGAATACTTCCATCCGTGCAGGCAGGACAAGTTGGATTACTGGTATTGAACTGCAGGGATATTGGCCCTGATGTGCTACCGTTAACAGTGCCGTTGACCATGCCGGTGCACAAGGTGTTGTTGCCATCCGTCACGCTGATAAAATACGGCCCGGCACAGGCATTGGTAATCAGGAGCGGTGCGCCGGTAATACTTCCATAGGCTTGGCCGTTGAAGTTAACGGCATATGGAGGCGCTCCGCCCGAAAACACCACTTCAACACTTCCGTTGCACAAGCCGCAGGTGGCAGCCTGAGGCGAACTCGTCGAAACGAAGCATTGGGCAACAAGGGTAGACTCCTGCAGAAGCAGTACAAGAGCAACAAGCAAGTATTTCATGGGAAGTGAATGGTCCAAGAAAGATAGATATAGTTTTAACTATACGATGTGGTTACCGCAAAATGCTGTGCCATTGTAAATGGTAACAGCTGAAAAAAAACTTGCATGGAATAGACAGAAAGGATACTTTTATTGGTACAAATCAATTTATGAAAAAATCACTGCTATCTGTTCTGATATTCCTCAGTTCATTGTATGTAACGGGTCAGCCTGCATTCACTGCGGCCAACTGCTTTCAGATGGGCGATAGCGCCACCATGGGCTATGCCACAGCGACAATCGACCTGAGCACATTCGTTCCTCAAACCGGCGGTAATTGCGTTTGGGATTTCAGTTCCAATAGTGGCGGTGGACCTTGGTTGACTTGGAATAACTTGGCAGGGCATTACCTCATCCGCCCCGGTTCAGCCTCCAGTTATGTCGTTTTTCAGCCGTTTCCATTGAATGAATTCAGCAGCAATGTTCCTTTTGGTCCCGACAGGATGTTCGCCTATTCTGCAGCAAACGATACCCTTTATCTCAAGGCGGATGTTTTCGGCGGCAATGCCATGGCTGTAGTGAATTCTCAGCCCTACCTGTCCTTCCCTATGAATTACCAGGACAGTACATCATCCCAAACAGCAATCTACTTCATGGGGGTTAGCCTCATGGGTCAGTCGAACCGGTCATGGAAGTACGATGGTTTTGGAACCGTCAAACTGCCCTACCGCAACTTCAGCAATGTGTATCGCATCCATACCTGGCAGCGCGATACCAATTTTCTTTTGGCTTCAACCACCATTTCCGAGGAACTCATCTGGTTCGAGCAATCCACCGGGGTACCCATCCTCCGTTTCACTCGAAACGGCGCGAATATCAATGTGTACTATGCCGATACCGGTGGCAGTACCACAGGAC
>JBJTJB010000518.1:0-2497 GCA_046095245.1 Bacteroidota bacterium
TTCTTCTACAACCAACGCTAGGAACTCGGTGAGCTGGGACGTTTCCGAAACAACCGCAAACTGAAAATCAACATTGCTGAGAATGTCAAGGTCCTGACCAAGGACGACATCATTCAGATCATCAAATACCTCATTGAGCTGATCAACGCGAAGACCATTGTCGACGACATCGATCACCTCAGTAACCGCCGTGTCCGCACGGTAGGGGAGCAGTTGTATTCACAGTTCGGTGTTGGATTGGCCCGAATGGCCCGCACCATCCGTGAGCGCATGAACGTTCGTGATAACGAAGTGTTTACGCCTGCCGACCTGATCAATGCCAAGACCCTGAGCAGCGTAATCAACTCGTTTTTTGGAACGAATCAGCTCAGCCAGTTCATGGATCAGACCAACCCTCTGGCCGAAATCACCCACAAGCGCCGCCTGTCGGCACTCGGACCAGGTGGTCTCTCCCGCGAGCGTGCCGGTTTCGAAGTCCGTGACGTTCACTACACGCACTACGGTCGCCTTTGCACCATCGAGACGCCTGAAGGACCGAACATCGGTCTGATTTCTTCGCTGTGCGTGTACGCCAAGATCAACAACCTCGGATTCATCTCTACACCTTACCGCCACGTGCAGGAAGGCAAAGTTGATTTGAAGCAGAATGTGGTTTACCTCACCGCCGAGGAAGAAGATACGCGCGTGATCGCTCAGGCGAACGCCGATGTGGATGAGAAGGGGCAGTTCTCTGATAACCGCGTGAAGGCCCGTTTCGAAGGTGATTTCCCGATTGTGGATCCCAAGGAACTCCACCTGATGGACGTTGCTCCGAACCAGATCGCCTCCATTGCTGCATCGCTGATCCCCTTCCTTGAGCACGATGATGCCAACCGTGCCCTGATGGGATCGAACATGCAACGCCAGGCCGTTCCGCTGCTGCGTCCGCAGGCTCCTATCGTAGGGACCGGTCTTGAAGGCAACGTGGTGCGCGACAGCCGTGTACTGATCAATGCCGAGTACAGTGGAGTAGTGGAGTATGTGGATGCCAACGAGATCCACATCCGCAACCAGCGTACCGACGACGAAAAACTCATCAGCTTCGAGGACGATGTGAAGGTTTACCGCCTCACCAAGTTCCAGAAGACCAACCAAAGCACCTGCATCAACCTGAAGCCCATCGTGAAGAAAGGCGATAAGGTGAAGCAGGGTCAGGTGTTGTGCGAAGGATATGCGACGCAGGGCGGAGAACTTGCTCTTGGACGCAACCTCAAGGTGGCATTCATGCCATGGAAAGGTTACAACTTCGAAGATGCCATCGTGATTTCCGAGCGTGTTGTGCGTGAAGACATCTTCACGTCGCTTCACATCGACGAATACAGCCTGGAAGTCCGTGATACCAAGCGCGGACTGGAGGAACTCACTGCCGATATCCCGAACGTGAGCGAGGAAGCCACCCGCGAACTCGACGAGAACGGATTGATCCGTGTGGGTGCTGAAGTAGGCGAGGGTGATATCCTGATCGGAAAAATCACACCGAAGGGTGAAACCGATCCTTCTCCGGAAGAAAAACTGCTTCGCGCCATCTTCGGTGACAAGGCCGGTGATGTGAAGGACGCTTCTCTCAAGGTTCCACCTTCTGTAAAGGGTGTGGTGATCGATAAGAAACTCTTCAGCCGTGCTATCAAGGATAAGCGTAGTCGTGAAGACGAGAAGGGCGTTATGGCCCGTTTCGACGGAGAGCAGGACAAGCAGCTTGCGGTGATTAAAGTACAACTCATCGAAAAACTCTTTGCGCTCGTCAGTGGCAAAACCTCACAAGGTGTCACCAATGCGTACAAAGAAGTGGTCATTCCCAAGGGTGCCAAATTCACCCAGAAGATGCTGACCGATCTGGACTACAACAACCTGAATCCCACCAAGTGGACCACCGATAAGGACAAGAACGACCAGATCACCCGCCTGCTGACCAATTACAATGTGCGTGCGAATGAGATCATTGCAGCGTA
Organism: Bacteroidota bacterium; assembly: GCA_046095245.1. GTDB lineage: Bacteria > Bacteroidota > Bacteroidia > AKYH767-A > OLB10 > JAJTFW01. Next base: position 1,989 of record JBJTJB010000518.1, read on the forward strand.
CAAGCGCAAGAAGTTCCAGATCCAGATCGGTGATGAACTGCCTGCAGGAATCATGCAGTTGGCCAAAGTATACATCGCCAAGAAGCGTAAACTGAAAGTGGGTGATAAGATGGCCGGTCGCCACGGAAACAAGGGTATCGTAGCCCGTATTGTCCGCGACGAAGACATGCCATACCTCAACGATGGTACACCGGTCGATATCGTGTTGAACCCGCTGGGTGTACCTTCCCGAATGAACCTCGGTCAGATCTACGAAACCGTACTGGCCTGGGCCGGGGAGAAGCTTGGAACCAAGTTCGCCACACCGATTTTCGATGGAGCTACGCTTCAGGAAATCGATCATTACGTGACCAAGGCCGGTTTGCCCAAGTTCGGTTCAAGCTATCTGCACGATGGCGGAACCGGTGAGCGCTTTGACCAGCCTGCGACCGTGGGTATCATTTACATGCTCAAACTGGGCCACATGGTGGATGATAAGATGCACGCCCGTTCAATCGGACCATACTCAC
>JBJTJB010000519.1:0-4765 GCA_046095245.1 Bacteroidota bacterium
GTGGACCGATACAAGGAAAACGATTTCGCAAATGCCATCTCGTATTTCCAGACCTCAATTGAGATCAACCAAAACCTATTCGGCAGAACGGATACCGTTGCACTTTACAACAGGGCACTTGCTGCCAACAAATCCGGAAACACCGATATGGCGCTTAAGGATTTCGAGTATCTGACCACGGTCAACTATGGGGGATCAAAAATCTACAGCCTATTGGGTAACATGTATCTTGACCGGAAGGATACCACCAATGCCTTATTGAGAATCAACCAGGGACGCAAGAAATATCCGGATGACAACACATTGATAACTCAAGCCTTAAACATTTACCTGACCAGCGGTCGGGATCAGGAAGCCTTACGGGAGAACGATGAGGCCATCAAGGCCGATCCGGGAAACCATATCCTGTATTACATCAAGGGTAACCTCCAGGACAAGATCGGAAACAGGACAGAGGCCGTTTTAGCCTACAAAAAGTGTCTTGAACTCAAGCCCGATTATTTTGATGCGAATTACAACCTGGGCGCGATGTACTTCAATGAAGGGGCAGACCTGTCGAATAAAGCCAATGCGATTCCGACCAGCAAAATGGCCGAGTACGATGCGATGAAGAAGAAGTTCGAGGCCAAGTTCAAGGAGGCCTTACCGTATTTGGAAAAAGCACATGCCATCAATCCCACGGACATGGGAACCATGCAGAGTTTACGCCAGCTTTATACCCGAATGGGGAACCTGGAGAAGGCCTCCGAAATCAAGAAGAAAATGGAAGGCCAGTAATTCAGGATATCAAAAAACGGGGGCTAAGACCCCCGTTTTCAAGGAATTACAAGTTAACATAATATTAATTATATGTCAAAAGAGGCCTAGGGAATAACTGGGCAATTGTTAATTGTCACACCGGGATTTCGTGGCCGGCTTCTTCGGCAGCCAGCATCCTCCGGAGGTGGAATTCACGCGGTGATTGGTATTCGCGGCTGATGATCCTGAACTGATCCGACTTTCCGGAATACTCCAGTCCAAAGTCATAGATAAAGCGCCGCACGGCCTGCTTTTGCACATGCTCCTCTGTAAAGAACTGCCAATCGAACCCGGTATCGTTTAGTTCGGACCGGCTCACGTCGACCAGCTCACATTGCACCATTTGATACAATATGTGCCGGTTTCGCCGCAATTTGGCATTGATATACCGCATCATGGCATTTCGTTGTCCGCTGAAACGGTTGTGGTAGCTGTTTCTGCAAAAGTCATTGCAGAATTTCTTGTCGGACCTTCCAATGATGGAATCTCCGCAATCCATGCATGTTTTTTTCATGATCATGTGTCTTAAAGGGGTTGCTTGACAATGGCTTTTCCGGCATGATGAAAAGATAACCGGACAAAAAAGAACGATAATTCGGCCGCAAACATAGGAAACCCAATACCGGATTTACATGGATTGTTCTCGACGTTTTCATCTTTATTCATGTAATTCATTGATTTTGATTGTTTTAATCTTATAACTTAAACGTTTACACACGCCTTCAAATGGAAAACTTGTACTTTCGAACCTCAAACACCAAAAACCATATGAAAAAAGTGCTTCTGCTGGGGATTTGCCTCCTCGCCCTGGACCTGACCGCGTCCGCTCAACAGTACAAAATCATCACCACCGTAGAATCCATCGTTCCGATGGGTCTGGGTCGCTCACGCATCATCGACGAAAAGCAACCCATGGATCACAAAAAGGCGACCACCAGTCGCGTTGCCAAGGAGGCGAAAGGAGATGACGATGAAAAGCAGGAAAAAGTTGACCGCTCTGACCTGAAAATCGACACCTTCGATGAAACCAAGATGCTCAACTTCTACAGCGGTGTGGGTATCAATTTCCAGAACGTGGCCTCTAACGACGCAATGATCACCTCCAAGATCAACGCCATGGTTGCCGAAGGCTGGGATCTTGTATTCGTTACCAGCGGTGTAGAAAGCGACGCGGGCAAGGACGACGGTAAGGGTATTTTCATTACCCGCTACATCTTCAAGAAGAAGTAATCGTTTCCGATAATACCCTCTTCATAAAAGGCTGCCTTTAAACGGGCAGCCTTTTTCTTTGGCCACCCGCTTAAGCGTTTGAAATCGGGTTCAAATACTTTTTAACCGAATCGCGGGTTTAGCTCTTCACACTTTTGCATCGTCGACAATGGCAGGCGCCTGCCAACAAAAATCAAACAACTCAACACACACCAAAAGCAAAATGAAATCGCTAAACAACAAAGTCAATCTGATCGGTCACCTCGGATTCACACCGGAAATCAAAACCTTGAATGGAGGCCGTAAGCTCGCCAAGGTCACGATCGCAACCAATGACACCTACAAATCCGATAAGGGTGAACGGATGACCGAAACCCAGTGGCATCAGCTGGTTGCCTGGGGAAAAACCGCCGAACTGATGGAACGCTACACCCGGGTGGGTAGCAAAATCGCCCTGGAGGGCAAACTCTTGAATCGTTCCTACATGGACAAAACGGGGCAAAAGAGAACCGTTACAGAAGTGCAGGTTAACGAACTCATGATTCTGAACAATTGGGCCGGTGGTGAGCCGGAGGCCGAAAACTAAGCCTCCCCCCTGCCCTAAACCGTCGGACAGCCGCTTGGACCGTAGGCTGCTCCGGCGGTTTTTTATTTACTTTATCACTTCAATTAATCGAAGTTAAATAATTGTAAATCAATTTAGCAGCTTTTTCTGATGCTCCTTCCAACCCCAGGCGCTGGCGCAATTCCTGATAGGCCATTTTGAGTCTATTGCGGTGTGAATCCTGCATCAGCAGGTCCAATTCAAGTCCCAGATTTTTTGCGGTCATGTCATCCTGAATGAGCTCTTTGACCACCTCTTTGTCCATGATGAGGTTAACCAACGAGATGAACCGGATCTTGACCAACTTACGGGCGATCCAGACTGAAACCGGATGCCCTTTGTACGCTACCACCTGAGGCACACCGTACAGCGCCGCCTCTAGAGTCGCTGTACCGCTGGTTACCAAAGCCACATCGGCATGCTGAAGTAAGGCTTGTGTTTCACCTGCAACAAGTCGAACCGAATCATGCTGAAGGATCCATTGCTGATAAAATGCCAAGGGGATCGCAGGCGCGCATGCGATAACCGTACACAAATCGTTACGGTTTCGGGTTGCTTCCAGCATGGCCGGCAGCATCGCCCGGATTTCCTGCTTTCGGCTGCCGGGCAACAAGGCAAGCACTTTTTTATCCGGTGGAATACCAAGGCGCTCTTTCCAGTGCGAATCCTGGTCACTCGATCGAATGGCATCCAGCAAGGGATGACCAACAAAATCGACTTTCATTCCACGCGACGAATAAAAGTCCTTTTCAAAGGGTAAAATAACCAACATCCTATCGATATCCCTTCGAATAGCCCGTATCCTTGACTCCTTCCAGGCCCAGATTTGTGGTGAGATGTAATAGACCGTTTTGAAGCCGGCTTTTCGTGCGAACGATGCGATACGCAAATTGAACCCGGGATAGTCAATAAAAATCACCACATCGGGTTTCCAATCTGCAATGTCCGATTTACAAAAACGGATGTTTTTTAAGATGGTTGGCAGATTGGCCACTACCTCAAAGAAACCCATGAAAGCGAGATCACGGTAATGCATAACCAGCTTCGCACCTCGGGCCTCCATCAGATCCCCTCCCCAACACCTGAACTCAGCTGTCGGATCAAGAATAGCCAACTCCTTGATCAGGTTACTACCGTGTAGATCACCCGAGGCCTCTCCTGCTATGATGTAGTACCTCATGCCAGGACCTTGAAGTATAAGACGAAGAACCCGTAAATAAACGTGGCACCTATTACACCCCGTGCAGCCCGATCACGCTGATTGCTGATGTATAAGAAAAACAGACCCAGGTTCAGAATAACACCGAGACTTAAAACGGATACCGCAAGATTCGCCCGGACCACGTGATCGACAAACGCATCGAATCCCATGTACCGGAAAAATCCAAGATAATAGAGATAGAAACCCAACAAAGGCAGCAATAGCCCGGGCACAAATCCGGCCTTGAATGTATCGGGTAATTTGAATCGCATGCGCGGGGGATGGATCGGTTATCAACGAATCTTCCAGCTTACCGTATTCAGGTGCTGCATGGCATGATGTGCTGTCAGGTCAAATTGAACCGGCACAACGGACACAAACCCATTGTGAAGTGCCCATTCATCGGTATCATCTCCCGTATCGAAATTGATGAATTTACCGGTCAACCAAAAATACTTCCTGCCGTTGGGATCCAAGCGCTCGTCGAACTCCTCCTTCCATTTGGCATTGGCCTGCCTGCAAATCCGGATTCCGCGGATTTTTCCGAAGGGCAATTTGGGGATATTCACATTCAACAGTGTGCCCGCATCCAGACCAATCTCGAGTACATTTCGCACAACGCAATCTACAATTTTACGAGCAGGAGCAAAATCGGCCGACAAACCGTGGTCGAGCAAACTAAAGCCGATACTGGGAATTCCCTCAATGGCGCCTTCCATGGCCGCCGACATGGTACCGGAGTAAATCACGTTGATGGAAGAATTGGAACCATGATTGATTCCGGAAACCAGCAGATCGGGTTTGCGGTGAAGAATCTTGTTCACTGCCAGCTTGACGCAATCCACCGGCGTTCCGGAGCATTGCCAGCTTTCGACCCCTTCAAACACCTCAACACGATCGAGCCGCAGGGGTTTACTGATGGTGATGGCATGTCCCATGGCCGACTGCGGACT
>JBJTJB010000520.1:0-1321 GCA_046095245.1 Bacteroidota bacterium
TTGCTCCATTGGTAGCTGTATGGAGGCACTCCACCACTGACACTGGACGTGATTGAACCGTCCGTTGCGGTTTGGCAAGAGGCCTGGGAAGAAGTAGTGCCCACTTGCAGCTGACTGGCCTGCGGAACCGTGTAGCTGAACGTGGAAGAGCACGCACTGGTAGTTACGGTAACCGTATAGGTTCCAGCCGCCAGGTTGCTGATGTTTTTCGTGGTGGCTCCGTTCGACCAGAGATAGGTATTTCCGGTCAAGGAAATATTACTGGTCGATGAGGTCCATGCGCTTGTGTTGGTGGTCCAGGTTCGTGGCGTAGTGTAAATTCCGGTGCTTCGGTTATAGGTCCCGCTAGCTTTGATGGAATAGAATGTAAGAATCTCAGGAGCCAGGAAGGACCTTGTCTTTAGCTTACCCCCCGTGTACCGATCGTTTACCGGCAATGTAAAACCCCTCGTGGTATCCGCCATTGCAGCTCCACCGATACCGGTGCCGAAAAAGATGGCATCGACCGGAACGGTATTGGAATCAATTTGCGACACGTGCTTATTGAACACTGCCACACCATCAGCCACACCACCACCATTGCCCAGCACCCCGGAGGCTCCGGTAAATGCTCCCCCGATTCCACCATCGCCGGGTTCGGTAGCCGTACTCTTTACCCTGAGCTTGATACCGCTTGGTTCCATCAGCGAACCACCCACATACACCACATCACCGGGAGAAACACTACCGGAGTTTATCAGAAAAGCATACGTGGAGTTGCGAGGGGGAGGTGTTGGTATCTGACCTTCCACCCAACCTTTGCTGGTGGCTGTCCCGTTGTTGGAGAAAAAAACGGTGTAGGGCTTCTGCGCAAAATTGATGTTATCGGTAGCAATCAGCTCCACCCACTCGTAGTTCGAATCGCCCAAGGGCGGATCGGTACGGATTTCGGAGATGAGGAGTCCGGGGTTGCTTACCGAGGCTGTATCACCGCTAATATTTAGTTGAATCTCACCGGTGCTGCCGCCGAAGCAGCTGGAAGGGGTGACGCTTGAAGTTACTGTGACGCAACTCTGGTATAGGTTTGAAATTTCTTGCTGTGTGAGGGCGCGGTTCCAGATGGCGATGTCGTCTATTTTTCCATTGAATGGCTCGATTAGGGTGTTTTGAGAGCCCGAATATCTTGCGCCAATTGTTGTATGATTATAAACATTACCTATTGCCTGGGGAATATTGTTTGAACAAGGCTGGCATGAGAAAATATTGTTTTGTATAACTCCATTTAGATAAACCCTCTTCCTACTAGAAGCGATTACTTGAGTTCCATCATAAACAATTATAA
>JBJTJB010000521.1:0-1763 GCA_046095245.1 Bacteroidota bacterium
GGCTTTGGAGTCTTGTTTTATGTTCCTGTGAAAAAAGGCTTGATGCCTTCGGTTGAAAATGCGATTGCCGGTCTGATGCCTTCGAAAGTCCTCGGGAGGGAACTGCGTCAGATTGAAAACACCGAAATCTATCAGCTCCGCCTGGAAAGCGGCCAGCTTTTTTCCTGGACTGTTTCACGAGGGATTTTCATCGGCAGCTTTGTTCCGTATCTGTTGGATGATGCAGTACGACAGCAACTCAGTGGACAATTCATCAGTACTGTTGGTGCAGTGGGGATTTACATGGATGGTGCTCAGCGTCAAACCACATGTGCCATCCGTTACAGAGGTGTGTCTCCCTGGGTGAAGACCCAAACAGGTGGTAAACTGAAAGAGGCTGTTCGCTTGGTAGAGCGGGTAGGGGAGTGGACAGTCTTGAAATTGGAAGTGGAAAGTGATGCGTTCAAAGTTTCAGGCCAAACACTGGTTGCGGATACCTTTTCCTTCGTGAAGGTGTTCAATACCCAGCGCCCCGTACGTCAGGATCTGTTGGGCAATTTATCCATCCGCACTGTTGCGGCGGTTGCCTGGGGCATGCATGATCCGCCAGCACTTTTGGATGAGCTTCGTGCAACATCTGTTGTATCTGAGGTGGAGGGTATCGATTCGGATAACGTCAGGAATTCCTTTGCGCGTTTTTTAGGAACTCAACTGGTGTTTTCAGTTCAAGAGCAAAACAAGGATGCAGAGGGAAGGGTGTTTTTAGCGATGTGCACTTTGCGTGATTCAGCCCTTTGTAGGTTAGAATTACGCAAGCTGGAGGAGAGTGGAGCCGGTGAAGAATTTTATGCAGGCACACAGATTCGATTCATGGGCCGGGAGGGCCTGCTGTCAACTGTATTCGGCCCGCTTTATGCGCCATTTAAACGGTTCTACTTTTGTGTGGTCGACAACAAGTTGATCATGGCTCGACAGGCCAGTGTTCTACGGTCGTATCTGAATGATTACCGGAATGGGAGCCTGCTGAACAGCAGATCCGAGTTTGTTCGTCTTGATTCATCCGTTTCTTCAAAAGGCAACATCCGGTTTTATGCTGATGTGCGCCGTTCGCTCGGTGTGCTGGATGAGTTGGCGGCACCGGAGTGGATTCGCTGGATGGGGCAATATGGTTCACTCACAAATGGGCTGGGTCAATTCCTGTTTTCGATTTCGAATTCGAATGGCGTTTTCATCAGCGAAGGCATACTTAGCACAACAAAGCAGAGGGCTGAGGATGAACGGCAACTTACACTGCCTTTTACGTCCGATCGGATTTATAGGATAATGGAGGCTCCTTCAGGAGAAGATTGGATTTGTGTGATGGATTGTACTTCGGTGCTTCATGTGTACAGCTACGACGGACGAGAAATGTGGAGCCGGAGGCTTGGCGCATTACCTTCCGGCCCCTGCATTTATCAGTCCGATCCGCTTACGGGGAAACCTCTCATGTTCCTGGCTGCTGACTCCTTGTATGGATTCAATCATTTGGGTGAAAATGCAAGCGGCTTTCCCGTTTTCATGGGCAAATCGACCTCGCAACTGCTTGTTATACTGAATGATTCCACTGGGGCTGGAATCGGACTTCTACTGCAAGGTTCGGACAAGCCTGTTTTATTCGATTTTAATGGGAAGCGAATCGCATACACCTCAGGTTTTTTGAGTGAAAATGGTTCTACTTGTGATCAGGATTCCTCGGGCGGAGGAATTTGGTATTTAACACAACAGCATTCACTGAATTGCCTTTC
>JBJTJB010000522.1:0-3567 GCA_046095245.1 Bacteroidota bacterium
ACCTGCGGTATCACCCGATACCAGCAAGGTGATGGATCCATCGGAACCACCGTTGCAACTTACATTGGAAACCGTTCCGGAAACCGTGGGACACTGGGCTTGCGCCGCCAGCAATCCGGACAAATAAAAGACTACGCAAAGGGCGATGTGTTTCATGAATTTCAGCAGAAAATAGCATTGTAATGTAAACCAAAATAACTGAACCTGAAAACCACTTTAATAACAACACAACTGCCTGTAATTGTGTTATTTACACCGCCAATTATGAACAAAAAGAGCCCGATAAGGTCCCCCAACCGGACTCCTTCAGCCCCCGAAACCAGATTGACCCGAAAATTTGGTTACCCTACAATTCATCCAGCCGTACCCCATCGAATGTGCCGGAGCTCATCATGAGCAAAACGGTTTGGGGCGACTGCTGGTTGTGGAGTTCGCACCGCAGGGGTTCGGGCGCATTAAACACCTGGATGGTTTCGCGGGCAAAGGCATCACGCACCTGATCGATGCTGATGGGCGCCAGGCGCTTGTGCTGTAAGGTGGCCGGATTGAAATACACCAACGCATGGTCGCACAGGTCCATGCTACCGGCATACTCGTTCAAGAACTCGGGCGTAAGGCTGCTGAAGGTGTGCAGCTCGAGGCAGGCCAGCAAATTCCAGCCTGCATACTGTTCGCGCACGGCTTCGATGGTAGCCTTCACTTTGGAGGGCGAGTGGGCAAAATCACGGAATACGGCACGCTCTGCGGTCCGGAGTACGGGCTCGAGGCGACGTGCAGCACCGGCAAAGGTGGAGATGGACGCATAAAACGCCTCGGGATCAATGCCGAGGTCCTCGCATACATACCGGGCCGCCTCCAGATTCATGAGGTTGTGTTTCCCGAACACCTGCAAGGGGATTTCGCCGAACGCGGTAAGCAGCCGGGTGATGCCGTTCCGGATTTCGTAGGGCGGAAGTCCGTAGGCGGTTTTCCGTTTCACCGGACCGGCCGACTCGGCAATCGTACGCACCTGTTGGTCTTCCGCACAATACAGCAGGCAGCCCTGCTCGGGAATTCCGTTCGCAAAAATGCGGAATTGCTCCAGGTACGTATCGAAGGTGGGGAATACGTTGATGTGATCCCAGGCGATGCCGCTGATCACGGCGGTATCGGCATGGTAGAGGTGGAATTTCGGCCGCCGGTCGATGGGCGATGCCAGGTACTCATCGCCTTCCAGCACAATCACGGGCGCATCGGTGCTCAGCTTCACCATGGTATCGAAGCCCTTCAGCTGCGAACCGACCATATAATCGAAGTGCATGCCCGAGGCGTTGAGCACATGCAGGACCATGGCCGTGATGGTGGTTTTGCCGTGTGATCCGCCAATCACGACGCGCTTTTTGTTACGGCTTTGCTCGTACAGGAATTCGGGGTAGGAATACACCGCAATGCCCAGTTCCTGTGCACGCAGCAACTCGGGATTGTCGGCACGGGCATGCATGCCCAAAATGACCGCATCAAGCGATTGATCGATCCGCTCCGGAAACCAGCCGGTATGTTCCGGCAGCAATCCGGCGGACTTCAGCCTCGAGCGCGAGGGTTCGTTGATTTCGTCATCGGAACCCGTTACGCTTAATCCGTTTTGCTGCAGCGCAAGCGCCAGGTTGTGCATGGCAGCGCCTCCGATGGCGATAAAGTGTACCCTCATGGCTCCGAAACTAAGCGCCTGAGCGGTATCCCCGCACCAAGCGCCCGGGATTTAATAACAGGAAAGGGTTAATCCATCGTGCACTGATGTACCTTCGCCCCTGTGAAGGCAACAGCATGAAAATCCATACCATCAACACCGGCTTTTTCAAACTCGACGGAGGCGCCATGTTCGGAGTCGTTCCGAAGTCGATCTGGAACAACCTGAACCCGGCCGACGGCAACAACATGTGCACCTGGGCCATGCGTTGCCTGCTCATCGAAACCGGCAACCGGCTTATCCTGATCGACAACGGCATCGGCAACAAGCAGAGCGAAAAGTTCTTCAGCCATTACGATCTGCACGGCGATGATTCCCTGCACAATTCACTCCGCAACATCGGATTTCACGCTGACGATATCACGGATGTTTTCCTCACCCACCTGCACTTCGATCACTGCGGAGGAAGCGTGGAACGCACTTCGGACGGAACGCTCAAAACCGCTTTTCGCAATGCGCGGTACTGGAGCAATGCCGATCACTGGACCTGGGCCACTCAACCCAATGCCCGCGAAAAAGCCTCTTTCCTGAGCGAGAACATCCTGCCGATTCAGGAGAGCGGCCAGCTCTCGTTCGTGAGCGAAGGAAGTTCGCCGGATGCCTGCATGGAAATCCTGTTCATGCGTGGACACACCGATGCGATGATGATTCCCCTGGTGCACTACAAGGGTAAAAAAATCGCGTTCATGGCCGACCTCATCCCTTCGGTGGCACACCTGCCCGTACCCTACGTAATGGCTTACGATACGCGTCCCCTGCTCACGCTCGACGAGAAGGCGCTTTTTTTAAAGCGGGCCGAGGCAGAGCAGTGGATTTTGTTTTTCGAACACGATCCGATCACCGAATGCTGTACACTGAAACAAACCGACCGGGGAATCCGTGCCGAGGGACTGTTCAGTCTGTCGGCGCTGGGCTAAGCAACAGGTGCAGCAGCAAACAACACAGGGCCAGCAGAAGCCACAGAAAACGTTTTTCGCGGATCCACCGCGTTGCGCAGGCCAGCAGTGCATAGCTGCACACCACACCGGCGGGACTCAAGCGCATCAGGCTTACGGCGCCCGGCCAGGAGGCCATCCAGTAAACCAGCTGATTGCCCCAGCCGATCATGAGCGAATTGAGCCTGACCAGGAGGTGATGCCAGGGGAATGAATCGGGAATGAGCAATTGGCAGGCGCAGGAGTACACGCACAAGGTGGTAAGCGGCACAACCAACAGATTGGCCGGCAAAAAGTAATTGGGGAATCTGCCGAACAATCCCAGCGAAACCGGTGTGGCCAGTAGTTGGGCCGACAGTGTAACGGACAGGGCCTCCGAAATCCTGCGCATACTCCAGGTACCCGATGGCAACAAGCGGATTAGCGGACGCTGATACACCATGATGCCCATCACAGCCAGAAAGGAAAGTTGCAGTCCCGGCTCGAACAACTGGGCAGGATTCCACACCAGCAGGACAAAGAGTGCGGAAAACAAGGCGTTCAGTCCCGAGCTTTTTCGGCCCGACCATTCGTTAAGCAGAAGGAAAGTGAACATAACGGATGCACGCAAAATACTGGGGGCGAGTCCGGCAATGCAGGCATAGGTCCACACGGCACAAAACAACACGGGATAACGGACAAACCTGCCGAGCACCGACTTGCGCATGAACCCGGTGATGAACCCGATCAATGCATACAACAAGCCGACATGCATTCCGGAAACACAGAGGATGTGCAATGTACCCGTATCGGCATAGGCCTGTTCGAGGGATTTGTCGAGGTTGAGCTCCTCCCCGACCACCAGGGCGGTTGCCACGGCCGCCTGTGTGCTGTCGCCAAACTGTGCCACAAACACCCGGGCCACGG
>JBJTJB010000523.1:0-6258 GCA_046095245.1 Bacteroidota bacterium
ACGAGGTACTGAGTAATCCGGAAAAGAAGGGACGATACGACCAGTTCGGCCATAGTGCGGGCGGGAATGGCGGATTTGGAGGACAGGGGATGAACATGGAAGACATCTTCAGCCAGTTCGGGGACATTTTTGGAGGCGGAAACCCATTCGAGAGCTTTTTCGGCGGAGGTGGACGTGGTGGGCGTAGGGCTGTGAACCGCTGAAGCAACTTGCGCATCAAAGTGAAGATGACCCTGGAGGAGATTGCGAAAGGGACAGAGAAGAAAATCAAGGTGAACAAACTGGTTGGCTGCGGCACCTGCAGTGGAAGCGGAGCACAGGCAGGCCAGCAATCTTTCGCTACCTGCAGCACCTGCAACGGCAGCGGACAAGTCCGAAGGGTACAGAATAGCTTCCTCGGGCAAATGCAAACCATCACCACATGCCCCACATGCAGCGGCGAGGGTCAGACCATCACCAGCAAATGCAAGACCTGCAGTGGTTCCGGCGTACAACAAGGCGAGGAGGTCATCAGCATACAGATCCCTCCCGGTGTGGCAGAGGGCATGCAGCTTTCCGTTTCAGGTAAAGGGAATGCTGCAGAGCGCGGTGGAATCCCGGGCGATTTGCTGATCGTGATTGAAGAGACCCCTCATCAGGCGCTTCAACGTGATGGTGATCACCTAATCCACGATTTATACATCTCCTTCGTTGATGCCACGTTGGGGACTTCCGTGGAAGTTCCAACGCTGGAAGGGAAAGCAAAAATCAAGATTGATCCGGGAACACAAGCCGGCAAAGTACTTCGGCTGAAGGGCAAAGGGGTACCCGCACTCAATTCATACAACCGCGGCGACCTTTTGGTGAATGTGAATGTGTGGACACCTCAGCAACTCAGCACAGAAGAGAAAAAAATACTCGAGAAGCTTCGTGAATCGGAGAATTTCAAACCGAATCCGGGCAAGGGTGACAAGGGATTTTTCGAACGGATGAAGGAGTACTTCAACTGACATAAACACGCCTCAGCTACCGATCCCAGTCTGTAAATCGTTCACCGATGAGACGAAAGAGCTCCTCGTTGTGCGGGCGGTAACGTTCCAGTAATTCACCCCGAAGCCGGGGAGTCATCGCATCGTATTCTCCACCGGCATTGTACACTTTGTAACCTCCTTGCGGATCGGCATCCGGTAGTTCCAGAAACCTCAGCACACGCATGAATTCCCGACGGGGATCTGCAAAGAAAGATTCACTTCGGATAACCAGCAACTGATGGGATGGGAATGCATCCATCCATCTTTTCAATTGTATTGCGTAACAACCCCGGTGGAAGTAACTGAAATACTTGTGTTCGAAACTTGAATACTCCGGTTCCCGCTCCAGCCTTTCTTCGTGTCCGAGGATGCGTTCGTCCTCGGCAGCGAGTGCCTCCTCAAAACTGGTTAAGGACTCGATTCCCAACCTGACCTGATTTTGATAGCTGGAAATAGCTCGGTCGACCGGATTCCGAAGCATGCAGATCAACTTCACTTTGGGCAATTCCGCAGCAACACGGCTGGGAGAGAGAGGGTGTGCGAGGTAATAAGGTGATGATTCTCCCACAATCAGATTCCCTTGCAATACACTCGACTGCAGCGGAAAATGGGCGCGATACCAGTTGGGGCCCTTGTGGTGGTAATAGTCGAAGTAATGGACTTCCTTCTTGAAGCATGCCGCCACCTGCGGATGACGGATCAGATAATTATACAGCGAGGTAGTTCCGCACTTGGCCGCTCCGATGATCAGGAAAGATGGCATAACACGTTGCGCAGCGGTAATCCGTCGCCATGCGAATTCAAGTTGGTGAGTAATGCTACGGATCGGATTTGACATGAGGGACAGCGGTCGGCACAGCGATGATACGAAAACATGGATAAGCTGAATACCAGGTCCAGACGAAAGATATCCGTTTACACATGTTTAAAATGAAAGTCGTTTGATGGATATCCACGAACTTTGCTTTGGGGAGGGCGGTGTGGTGGCCCCCTCGGGCATGGGTTTTAATAGAACCAGAACTGCAAGTGTATTCAACAGTATTGTTTCCTTCCTTTTCAAAGCCAAACTGCTGCATGCCTACAATACTTCACATAATTGTTCTGCCCTTCTCGTTGAGCCTTTCCATCCCCGGAATGAAACCCTGTTGCGAGTTGTACTGACCACCTTCACAGCTATCGCCCCTGGCAATGCATGTCAAATGCATGGCCTAAACCCGTATCTTTGAAAGAAACGGGAGCCCTTTTGGAAAAAATCATCATCCATTTTGAATTCGAGCGCTATTCCACGCTGCAAGAACTGCCGGCCGGCGACTTTACGCTGATGCAGGAAGCCATGAAAGCAGCAGACGATGCCTATGCTCCATATTCCCACTTCCACGTAGGAGCCGCTGTATTGCTCGAAAACGGGAAGATTGTTCGCGGCAATAATCAGGAAAACGCAGCCTACCCATCGGGCCTGTGTGCAGAGCGGGTTGCCCTGTTCGCGGCAGGAGCCCAGCATCCCGGTGTTAAAATAACCGCACTGGCAGTAACAGCCTATCCCGAAAGCCGAAAGGAGCCTGAATTCCCGCTGAGCCCCTGCGGCGATTGCCGGCAAGTCATGGCAGAATATGAACACCGCTATGACCACAAAATCCGCCTGATCATGCAAGGTGGTCACGGGACCTACATCGCAACAGAATGTGTTGCACAGCTCCTCCCCTTTCTCTTTACCGGCGATGCCCTGAAATAGCCTGATTTTCAGGTATTCAGAGCTATCTCCTCCTTGTATCGCCAGTGGGAAAAAAGAGCCGTTTCACCTACATTTGCAGGCTATGGGAAAGACCTCTGCGCCTAAGGCGACAAAAGCGAAGACCCGCTATAACCGTGAGCAGTACCTGAAGTGGTACGAGGACATGCAATTGATGCGCAGGTTTGAAGAACGTGCGGGTCAACTTTATGGCATGCAAAAAATCAATGGGTTTTGTCATTTATACATCGGGCAAGAAGCAGTCGTTGCCGGTGCTATCAGCGCCCTGAAGGCTGAAGACGCCATGATCACAGCCTACCGTGACCATGCGCACGCCATCGGCAAGGGCGTTCCTGCCCGTGAAGTCATGGCCGAACTGTTTGGGAAAGTGACCGGCTGCTCGAAAGGGAAAGGCGGATCGATGCACATGTTCTCCAAGCCGCACCGCTTTTTTGGCGGACATGGTATTGTTGGCGGACAAATCCCACTGGGTGCCGGGATTGCATTTGCAGAAAAATACAACAACACGGGAAATCTCTGCGTGTGCTATTTCGGTGACGGAGCAGCCAGGCAGGGCGCCTTGCATGAAGCCTTCAACATGGCCATGCTGTGGGAATTACCGGTGATTTTCATCGTTGAAAACAATGCCTATGCGATGGGCACTTCTGTTGAGCGCACATCGAACGTTCATGAACTCTACAAACTCGGATTGTCCTACGACATGCCCTCCCATACTGTTGATGGCATGAACGTCGAAACGGTGCACGAAGCGATGGAAATGGCCGCCAAACACGCTAGAGAGAAGGGCCCGATTTATCTTGAGATGAAAACCTATCGCTACAGAGGACATTCCATGAGCGATCCCGCCAAATACCGTAGCAAAGACGAGGTAGAAGCCTACAAGGCAGTCGATCCGATTGAGCAGGTAAGAAACGCATTGATTGAAAACGGATTCGCTTCCGAGTCGGACATTGAAGCCATCAACGACCGCATCAATGAAGTTGTGGAAGACAGTGTCCGTTTTGCTGAAGAATCACCTTATCCGGATCCTTCCGAACTGTTTAAAGATGTGTACGTGCAGGAAGACTACCCGTATATCACCGACTGAACCTCACAAACCGATTTGCATTAACCCTGGAAACGAGCGATTATCATGGCTGAAATAGTACGTATGCCGAAAATGTCGGACACTATGACCGAAGGTGTTGTGGTGAAATGGCACAAGAAAGTAGGTGATACCATCAAGAACGGAGATCTGGTAGCAGAGATCGAAACGGATAAGGCTACGATGGAATTTGAATCGTACCAGGCCGGAACTCTGCTCTACATCGGTATTGAGGAAGGGAAAGCGGCACCGGTCGACAGCGTGCTGGCTATACTTGGAAAGCCAGGTGAGGATTTCAAGAATCTCCTCGAGCAGGAAACTGCAACCAAAGTGGAAGCACCAAAAGCAGAGCCCGTAAAGGAAAGTAGTAAACCCGTAGCTGCCCAAGCGCCTGTTGCTGCTGCAACCACTGCACCCGTCACAGCTACACCTGCCCCGGTAGCAATTCCTGTATCCACGAATGGAACGGGTGACGATCGTACCAAAGCCTCCCCCCTTGCCCGTCGTATGGCTGCTGAGCGTGGAATCGACTTGTCGATGCTGCAAGGCAGCGGCGGACACGGCCGTATTATTAAACGAGATGTGCAGTGGTTCAAGCCGGGCAGTTTTGTCCAATCGGCAACTCTCGCTTCACGTGCGGTGAGTACCGAACAATTTGAGGAAACACCGGTGAGTCAGATGCGGAAAACCATCGCACGCAGGCTCAGCGAAAGCAAGTTCACTGCACCGCATTTCTACCTCACCATGGATATCGACATGGACGAAGTTGTACGTGCCAGGGAGAGTGTAAATGCCGTGACCGGAGTAAAGGTGTCCTACAATGATTTCGTAGTTAAAGCAGCAGCAACTGCCTTGCGCGAACACCCTGCGGTGAATTCCAGCTGGCTGGGCGATAAGATCCGCACGAACCATCACATCAACATCGGAGTTGCAGTAGCCGTTGATGAGGGCCTGCTGGTTCCTGTTGTACGTTTTGCAGACGGAAAAACCCTGAGCCAGATCGCATCAGAAGTAAAGTCTTTCGCACAAAAAGCAAAAGAGAAAAAACTGCAGCCCCAGGATTGGGAAGGTAATACCTTCACCATATCGAATCTGGGCATGTACAACATTGAAGAATTCACTGCAATCATCAATCCCCCGGATGCCTGTATTCTTGCTGTAGGCTCAATCAAGCAGGTTCCTGTGGTGAAAAACGGAACAATCCAGCCCGGACACGTCATGCGAGTGACCCTGAGTTGTGATCATAGAGTGGTGGATGGTGTGGTTGGATCGAAATTCCTGAATACCTTCAAGGCCCTGTTGGAGAACCCGATTGTCATGCTCGGCATCGGCAACATCTGATCCTGCAGGCCGGTTACTCACGCTACTCCGCATACAAATGGTCGACGAGCGCGTTGTTCGCCTCCAAGATCACTTTGCGTTTCAAACTGAGTTTGGGAGTCATTTCACCACGGTCGATACTCCATTCGCGTGGCATCAGTTCGATTTTCTTGATGGCTTCATAACTACCCAATGACTCATTCACGGTATTCACTTCACGCATGATGCGTTCTTTAACGCGCGCATCATTCACCAAGGCCTGATTGTCATCAGAGAGGCTGATCCCCTTCCTGCTTGCCCATTCACGGACAAAAATGAAATTAGGCACAACCAGTGCGGCTGCAAACTTCCTGTTTTCACCGATGACCATGGCTTGCTCGATAAACCTGGATTCCTTGAGCTTATTTTCAATGGCCTGAGGAACGATATACTTGCCCCCGGAAGTCTTGAAAATTTCTTTCTTCCGGTCGGTGATCCGCAGGTATTTGCCATCCACCATTTCGCCGATATCGCCTGTGTGCAGCCAACCATCGGAGTCGATCATCTCCTGTGTCAAATCGGGACGCTTATAATACCCCAGCATCACATTAGGCCCCTTGCAAAGGATCTCACCATCGGGTGCGATGCGTACTTCCACATGCTCAATTGTTTTACCGACCGTGCCGAAGCGGAGTCCTCCGGGCTGAAGCGTATTCACGCAGATCACCGGACTGGTTTCTGTCAGACCATAACCCTCCAATATGGGGATTCCGGCAGCCCAGAACACACGGGCAAGCCTTGGTTGTAGTGCAGCACCACCTGAAACCGCTGCCTTCACCTTGCCACCCAAAGCCTCTTGCCATTTACTAAAGATGAGTTTTCGTGCAAGCCGAAGTTTAAGCTCATACAAAGGGCCATTGGCTCCATTCTGCTCGAAGCGGAGACCCAGGTCAAGCGCCCAGAAAAACAGCTTCTGTTTGATTCCGCTCAGCTCGGAACCTTTGGCTACAATCCTGTCATACACCTTTTCAAACAGGCGGGGGACACAACCGAATATCTCAGGTTGCACCTCGCGCAGGTTGTCGGCAACTTTCTCAATGCTCTCTGCATAATAT
>JBJTJB010000524.1:0-2817 GCA_046095245.1 Bacteroidota bacterium
GTTTGTAACGTGTACGGCCGCACCAATCCTCTGTTATGGCGACTCTACCATAGCCCTTGTTAGTGCAAGCGGCGGTGTAGCCCCCTATACCGGTACCGGTTCTTTCCCCATTGCAGCCGGACTTTTTCAGGTGATTGTTACCGATGCCAATGGCTGTACGGCTACGTCATCGGTAAATCGTACTCAGCCTGCGGAAATCACCGGGTCTTTCAGCCAAACTTCCTGTAACAGCTATACCTGGAATGGAACCACCTATACGCAAAGTGGAAACTATGTTCAGGTACTGCAAGCTGCCAACGGATGTGACAGCACCGTTACACTCAGTCTTACCATTACAGCGGCACAATTCCCCATTTCCCTTTCCGCTTCAGTGACAAACGCCGGATGTCCGGGCGCACAAAACGGAGCAATCGACCTCAGCGTTACGGGCGGAACAGCTCCGTTCGCCTACACTTGGTCTGGCGGACAAACCACCCAGGACATTTCCGGTTTAGGTGCCGGCCTGCTTCAGGTGGTTGTCAGCGATGCAGCAGGCTGTCAAGCGGCTGCCTATTATACGGTACTTGAGCCAGGCAGTTTACCTGCTTTGGGTGCTATTCAGGGTACCGCTGTATCCTGCGTCAGTCAGGTGCCCGGAACGGCGGTATTTTCTGTTGTTCCGGTGAGTGATGGATTAAATACAACCACCTACATCTGGAGTGCTCCAGCCGGTTTCTCAATCGTTTCCGGTCAAGGTACACCAACGGTCAGTATTGGTTGGACCGCCTCTTCTATTGATCCCTCCATTGCGGGCTCTTTGCAGGTAACGGCTTCCACACCCTGTGCTTTGGTCAGTCAAAGCCTTGCCTTAAGTTATGCATTGGTTAAACCGGTCACTCCGGGTTCCATTTCGGGTTCTGCCAAAGTATGTCCGGGCGAAACGGTGACCTATTCAGTTGCTGCAGTGGCCCGTGCTACCGAATATGCTTGGGAGCTGCCTGCAGGTATGTCCTTTGTAGGTGCCGGCAATACCAATGTTATTCGGGTATTGGTTTCGGCCTCTTATGCCGGAGGGGATGTGAAAGTCTGTGCAGGAAATGCCTGTGGATTCAGCGGCTTGAGAATACGCACTACTTCATTGAACAGCCCCCTCACACCCGGTGTGATTACTGGTCAGGTTACCGGATTGTGTAATGCTCCGCTGGTCAACTACAGTATTTCTGCTGTGGCCGGAGCTACATCGTATGTGTGGACAGCACCTGCTGGTGGTACTATCGTGTCAGGCCAGGGTACGACTCAAATCAGCATCACCTACGGTGCTGTTAGCACGGGACAGATCAGCGTACGCTCATCCAACGCCTGTGGCTTAAGTTCACAACGCACGCTCACGGTATCGGGATTACCCGGTCGCCCCGACCCCATCACCGCCACACCAACGGGGGTTCCCTGCGCAGGTACGACCGTCACTTACGGTGTTCCTACTGTAAGCGGAGCCTCATCCTATTCCTGGACCACCAGCACTGGCGGAACGATTCAGGGCGGGCAGGGTAGTAAGACCGTTTCGATTTCCTGGTCAGCAGCAGCTGCCGGCGTACTGCAATTTGTAATTGTTCGTTCGGTCAATGCCTGCGGGCAGTCTTCAACCCGTTCCATGCAGCTAACACCTGCTTCTTGTGTTCGCAATTTTGAATCGGTTGATGGTCGCCTGAGTGTATTCCCCAGTCCCGGACGCAGTGTTTTCACGGTTCGTGCACTCACGGACAACGAGGGACCATACGAACTGCGTGCCTTGGATCTTTCCGGTCGCGTGATTGAAACCCGCAACGGCGTAGCCGAAATCGGCGAGAACATTTTCTCCTGGCCCGAAACTGCATCCTCCTGGCTAAGCGGTGTCTATTTTGTTGAATGGCGCCAGGGCCTCACCTTGTACCGCGCCCGTTTGATTGTGGAATAAGGCAAGTTCAATTTGAAAATTTGAACATTTGAACATGTGGCAATTCCTGCACGGGGTTGTTGATTTTATAATTTGAATATGTGATAATTTGATAATAAACCGGTGGCTGAGCGGAGTCGAAGCCGAAAGTTTATTTGATGATGTGTTGAATTTACGATGTGATGATAATCCGGCGGTTGAGTCCTGAACCGTGGGATAGCCTCTGCTACAGGGCTGAATCCGGAATATTTTACGCAAGGCGGGCAACACCTTACTGCCCCCTTATTTTCAAAACCACCTCAATTGTGAATAATATTCGCCATTAATTATTTACAATTCGCCAAAAAATGTACACTTTCGCAACCCGGTTGTGAAAAGATGTTTCCGGTTTTAGGTAAAGCGTTGTGATTTAGTTTTTTGCAGCGAAATCTATTCACAACCCATTTTGAACAACCTTTACACACACATCAATTAACCATGAAACACATTGATTTTAACCGTTTTACGGGCTCAATCCGCTTTTGGCAATGGCTGAACCTGGCCGTCTGGATGGGTATTTTCCTGCCGGGAATGCTCTTCGCCCAGCAGCAAACCTTTACCTCCAACACCACCTTTGTGGTGCCACCCGGGGTGACCCGACTCACCGTGGAATGCTGGGGTGGGGGAGGAGCCGGCGGGCAATCGACCGGTACTTCCGAAACCGGCGGCGGTGGCGGTGGTGCCTATGCCCGCCGCAATAGCCTGGTGGTAACGCCCGGCGAAACCCTCAACGTGTTTGTAGGGCAGGGCGGACTGGTAGGCGGTACGGCCGGGAAGGGCGGCGATACGTACCTGTCCCGCAACATCACGCCCCTGGTGGTTGCCATCGGAGGCAACAACGGTTCCCGCAATTCTCAGAACGGCGC
>JBJTJB010000525.1:0-10289 GCA_046095245.1 Bacteroidota bacterium
CGCACTGCAACGTAAATACGTACGACGTCGCTTGCAACAAACACATCCCCAAGGCTGGCCTACTCCGAATCTTCCTCCTATACACGCTGAATCAACGTTTATCCACCTATTGGAGCGAGCGGCTTCCCCGGAAAACGCGTGGAGGCGAAACGCGCAGGAATAATACCGAGAATGCGCATGGTTCAGGGGGAACTTGTCCTGGTCAGATGAATAAATCCGTTCAACACACGTGGGGGCTGCTGTACGTCCGCTTGCAAGGGATCGGGGGTTTCATACACCTCGCAGATATAGAAATAAACTCCCTCAGGACACTCCACCCCGGCGTTGTTCCGTGTACCATCCCATCCGATGAAAGGGTCTTCCGTCTTGAACACCTGATCACCCCATCTGTTAAAGATGCGCATGTCGACACGCACGACATCACGGTAAGGGAGAAGCGGATGATAAACATCGTTCACCTGGTTGTTATCGGGCGTGAAAATATTAGGCAACTCGTATTCGGGGCAGGGTCCGGCACAAAAGGGTTCACCAAGCTCCCCCCTGTTACCGTTGGTATCAACCGCTAGAATGGTGTAACACCCGGCAATAGTTCCTGTACCCAGGTATGTGACAGAAGTCAATGGAGCATAAATGGTTGTCAGTAGAGCAGGCGGGATTCCGCCTCCGGGTGTATAATACAACTCTACACTTCCAATATCACCTCCGCAAGAGTCAATGGGAAACCACGAAAATTCAATTTGCAGGGACTCACAATCCACGAGGCCTGAAAGCGATGGGGGGCAAGGCGGTTCATTGTCGATAGGCGTTGCACAAACCTGTTGAGACCGGTTCAGGATCGGATTCACAAGGCCGGTATCCTGATAGGCGCCCACACTTTGAACATAATAGCAATACAGATTGCCGTTCACCAAGGTGTCGTCCGTGTAGGTCAAAGCGGCTGTACTATCGATCAATGCAAATGGACCGGTTCCGTTGTTCCGGTAAATGCGGAAGTAATCATTGGTCCAAGGCACGTTGCTGGTCCATTGCAGGCGATTCTTCCTGTCGCCCGGATTGACGCTCAGGAAGATTGTGTCTCCGGCACGGGTGCTCCCTGAAAGAAACGTGTTCCCAGGGGTATCATTCCACAACTGAACACGATAGGTGTGATCATCCCCCGAGGTGTTCAAGCCTGTTTCGGTGTAGGTGGTATCGTTCAAGTCGGTGTACGTAACCACATCCGAAAAAACACCCGGAGCGGTTTCCCGTTGAAGTACGTATCGGTAGGGACCCGGCGTTTGAACCGGATCAATTTGAGTAGGCTTCGACCAGGCGATATTGACGGATCCGGCCAACGCATCGGTCACCTCGACATCTGCATTGGTCAAGACCGGCAAATCCCGAATCAACCGACCACAGAATTCAACGGATGCATAGCTCTCGGCTCCATCGGGGTAAAACGCAGTCACCATGTAACAATATTCCACAGCCGGGGCCAATCCTGCGCCATTGTCATTGTCGAGGTAGGAAGTGGATGTTAAGCCATTGATCGTAGCAATGCGCACATAACCCGTGTAGGTGGGCACCCCGGTTTCGCAATTGGCGGGATTGAAACCAAAAACCGAAACGCGTCGGTAAAGGTGATATCCGACCGCCTCGGTGCAAATACTTTGATCCCAGCTCAATTGAAGTGCATTGCCCGTTGGATTCGTAGTCGGATTTAAAGGTGCCGGACCAACTACTGTGATGGAAACCGTTTCCAGATCGACCAAGGGGACTTGTGCATTACTATCCTCGGCTTTGAAAACCACCGAATAGGGAGATCGACGCACGTGTGCACATACGGTGTTCCACTGGAAATCGCCGGTGGCAGAGCCTTGTGAAGGAACTGATACGAAGACCGCTGGACTTTGCGCAAGCGTAAAGGGGCCGCCGGTTGCACTGAGTGTTATGGTTTCCGACGCATTGTTATCGGTTGCACTCACTGTGAATGCAAGCACAGAGCCAGCCAGCACACAGGTATCATTTACCGCAGTGATGAGCGGTGGATCATTCAAGGGCGGGTAGATGGTGATCTGCATATCGCGGGTCACGAAGCCGATATTGAGCAGACCAACACCCGGTATATTTCTCCATTCGCGAATGATCATGGCCACATTGTATTCGCCAACTAATTGAGGTGAATCCCATACCAGGTCACCCGTGATAGAATCGAGCGTGAACGAAACACTCGCTGACGGATATACGAAACCCGGAACCGGCTGACCACCGAAGCCTTTACATTCTGTCAATTCGTACGATAAACTATCGCCATCGGGATCAAAAGCGTTCGGGTTATGGATGAACAAGCGGTTAACCGCACCGTTATCGATCGGAGGCTGTAGGAGCTGAGGGGAGGAATTGGTCAGGAAGGCCGGGGAAATGATCAGTTGCGTTTCCACATAAAATGGAATATTGACCGAGCCCGGGATGTTGATCACATTCGCATTCCTGTTCTCATCCAGAAAATACATGATGAAACTTCCCGGTCCCGGATAGACATGGGTCGCCACGTAGGTGTTTTTCTGAATGTCGGGGCCAACCCCGAAAACGATCCCTGATCTTGGAACCGTGTCCCGAGTGCCATCACCCCACCAGAACTCAAGTTCGGGCCGGTCTGCCGGGCTTGATGTCTTGGTATACGTGACGACAGTAGCCCTGTAGGTGTAGGTACCAAGTTTCTCGTAGGTGATCTCACCGGCTCGGTTGTGTGTTGCCGCAACATAACCTGTTGAAAGCACCAGCAATGCCAACGCCGCGAAGCAGAACCTGGATAAAAAGCCGATTGAAATGCTGTTCGATTTCATCAATAGGTAATTACCTGTTCTTCCATTTGGGCAGGTTGTTCCCTGTATTCGTATTGTTGATTCCTTAGCCTTGGCTCGAAACCGGCTTCCCGGATCGCTTCCTGAATACCACGACTTGTGAATCTATGCGGTGCCCCTGCAGCGGAAACGACATTCTCCTCAATCATGATCGATCCGAAATCGTTGGCCCCTGCATGGAGGCAAACCTGAGCAACCTGCTTTCCGACCGTCAGCCAGGAGGCCTGTATGTTATCAATGTTGGGTAACATGATCCGGCTCAGTGCAATCATCCGTATGTACTCTTCGGATGTCACCTCATTCCGAATGCCCTTCACCCTTCTCAGTAAGGTCCCCTCATCCTGAAAGGGCCAGGGAATGAAGGCGACGAAGCCTTTGGCATCGGCCGGCTTTTCGGACTGAACCGTACGCAACCAGACTAAATGCTCAAATCGCTCCTGCAAGGTTTCAATATGACCGAACATCATGGTTGCAGACGTCGTGATACCGAGTTGATGTGCCGCACGCATGACATCCAGCCATTCACCGCCACTGCATTTGCCTTTTGAAATCATTCGCCTGACGCGATCGTGCAGGATTTCGGCACCGGCACCCGGCAATGAGTCAAGGCCCGCAGCAACAAGTTCGCGCAAGACCTCGGTATGACTCATCTTCTCAAGCTTGGCAATGTGTGCAATTTCGGGCGGGCCTAAAGCATGCAGCTTCAACCGGGGATACAATTCCTTCAGGCGACTGAACAGTTTGGTGTAGTATGAAAGTCCGAGATCGGGATGGTGCCCCCCCTGCAACAACAATTGCTCTCCTCCATACCGGAAGGTTTCCTCGATTTTTTGTGTGTATTGTTCCTCCGTCGTGATGTATGCGTCACAATGACCGGGAATCCGGTAAAAATTGCAGAATTTACAATTGGCAATGCAGACGTTTGTGGTGTTCACGTTCCGGTCGATGATCCAGGTGACCACCGGCTCGGGTTTCACTTCATACCGCAGGCGATTGGCCACAAGCATCAAGTAATAGGTTGACGCATTCCTAAAAAGCCAAACACCCTCTTCTGCGCTAAGGAAATCCCTGTTGAGGGCTTGTTCTAATAGGGATTCTTTGTGCATGAAGTCGTATATGTCCGTTGAAAACGGCAAAGGGTGGATGAAAGTTTTACAGAACGCGGCTATTTATTCCGGTGTCCCGCCCGCATTCAGTATTTTCATCCGCTCAAATTTACGTAAGTCCATGCAGACGACCATCAAGCGGGTTCGCAGCCTGCGCTCTGATTCTCCCCTGATTCTACTCTTTGCTGACAAGAATCAGGTTCGCTGGAATCTGTTTTCGAACACCGAAGCCACACATATCCGATCCGAACTCAAGCGCGAGGCGAAAACGATTGTCATTAACCAATACAAGCGCCTTGTTTTTCTGCAAAAAGCGGAACAAATCGAATCCTCAGAAGCCAAAACCCTTGAAAAGGCCCGGAGAGCAGGGGCTGCACTCTTCAGTCGCTGCCAAAGCGCGGGCATCAAGGAAATCGGACTGAGTGGAGAAGTCAACCCGGAAATCGCCCTGGCCTTTGCCGAGGGGTTTGTACTCGCCGGTTACCAATTTCTGAAGTACCGCAGTAAGCGCGAGAAGGAAGCCCACGGTGTTAAAACACTTCTGACGGATATCAAGGGAGTTACTGAAAAAGCGATTTCTGAACTCAACACCTTGAATACGGCGGTGTTTAAAGCCAGGGACCTGGTGAACGAACCACAGAACTTCCTGACAGCCACTGAGCTCGGAAAGCAGTTCGGACTGATGGCCAAGGAATCCGGCTTCAAAATCCAGGTCCTGAACAAAGCGCGGATCAAACAGTTGCGCATGGGAGGCCTGCTCGCGGTAAACCAGGGCAGCCCGCAGCCCCCTACGTTCAGCATCATGGAGTGGAAGCCACGCAACGCGGTAAACAAAAAGCCCTATGTGCTGGTCGGCAAAGGTGTAGTGTATGATACGGGGGGAATGAGCCTGAAGCCGACACCGAACTCCATGGACTATATGAAATGTGACATGGCCGGTAGTGCAACGGTCGCTGCTACCTTGTACGCACTCGCCAAGGCCAAGGTGCCCGTGCATGTTGTCGGGCTCGTTCCCGCAACTGACAACCGCCCTGATGGGGACGCGTATGTACCCGGAGATGTCATCACCATGATGAGCGGAAAGACTGTAGAAGTGTTGAACACGGATGCAGAGGGGCGTCTCATTCTTGCTGACGCCTTGCATTACGCCAAACGGTACAACCCGGAATTGGTTCTGGAGTTTTCGACACTTACCGGAGCTGCTGCGGCAGCCATCGGTGCGCAGGGTATCGTGTGTATGGGCGAGGTAGATGAACCCACCCGCCGTGCTTTGCACGATGCCGGACATGCTGTACACGAGCGTCTTGCCGAGTTCCCGTTCTGGGAAGAATACGATGAGCTTCTCAAGAGCGACATTGCCGACCTGAAAAACATTGGCGGACCCATTGCAGGTGCCATCACAGCTGGACGGTTTCTTCAGCACTTCGCTGACTTCCCCTACATGCACTTCGATATTGCAGCACCTGCATTCCGTCAGTCAAGCGATGGCTATCGCCTCAAGAACGGCACCGGAGTCGGAGTACGACTCATGTTTTCTTTCTTCAAAGGCATTGCCGGCTGATCCGACTCCTGCACCCTTAACCTACTAATCCTACCTGCGGAACATGAGCAACGAGAAAGATGAATTAATGCGGATTGGCATCACAATCGGCGATGTACACGGCATCGGACCTGAAGTGATCATCAAGGCCCTGGCCGATAACCGCATGAACCAGATGTTCACGCCGGTCATTTATGGGAATGCGAAAGTGATTTCTCATTACCGCAAACTGCTCCAGTTGCAGGAATTCAACTTCAACACAGTGCCCTCCGCGGAAGAGATCATTCCCAAGAAAATAAACCTGATCAATTGCTGGGACGAGGAAATCAAACTTGAACCCGGTACCCCCTCCAAAGAAAACGGACCCTATGCCATGCAAGCCTTGCAAACGGCAACCACCGACTTGGCACTGGCCCGAATGGATGCACTGGTAACGGCTCCGATCGACAAAAACACCATTGCACCGGGAACATCCTTTACCGGTCACACGGGTTTTTTGGCCAGCGCATTCAACACGAAAGATTACCTGATGTTCCTTGTATCGGGTGATTTGCGTGTCGCACTGGCGACCGAACATGTTCCGGTATCCCAAATCGCCTCGTTGATCACCCGCGAACGCCTGCATGCCAAGATCGCATCAATGGTCCGCTCATTGCAGCGCGATTTCGGTATCGGGAAGCCGCGAATCGCTGTTTTGGGTTTGAACCCTCACGCCGGCGATGGCGGGGTCATTGGACGTGAAGACGGTGAGGTTATCTCCCCAGTTGTAAAAGAATGCTTCGAGAAAGGCTTGATGGTTTTCGGACCGTACCCGAGCGACGGCTTCTTCGGCAGCGGGCAACACAATAAGTTCGATGCAGTACTGGCCATGTACCACGACCAAGGCTTGATTCCGTTCAAGACACTTGCATTTGAAAGTGGCGTGAATTTCACTGCAGGATTACCCGTTGTACGGACCTCACCCGACCATGGTACGGCCTACGATATCGCCGGAAAGGGCACTGCATCCGAATCAAGTCTTCGCGAAGCGATTTATCTGGCCATCGATATCGTGAACCGAAGAAAGGCCTTCGATGCCGCCATCGCAAATCCCCTGAAATTTTCTAAACTCACGGGAGAACGCTAGGGATCAACGCATCAGGTACATCTTACCCCAGCCCTTCCGGAAAAAGGGGTCCGCTGCAGTTTCGCGTTTTTCGAGCTGCTTGCCATCAAGTTCCATCACAACCTGATACAGGTACACACCATTGGCCAGTTGGTCGCCGAATTCGTCGCGTCCATCCCAGGCAAATTCGGTCATGTTGCGGCCGATCCGTAAGGGACCGATTTCTTCACGGGTGATTTCACGTACGATTTTCCCACTGACCGTCATGATGCGTATCCGTAGTTTATCAGGAACCTCAGAACCTGTCAAGGTGAACACGAATCGTGTAGAGGTACTGAAGGGATTCGGATAATTGATCACCTCGGTTACTGAACTGGTGTTGTCCACCTCAAATTCTACGGTGTAATCGTTTTCACCGCTCAGGTTTCCCGTGCGATCCTTGGCCTCTACCGTCAGACGGTACAAGCCGTCTTCGGAAAGAATCGGTTTGTAGTCGATTGAAAAGCTGTTGGAAGGTAAAGCAGCCGGTGTCCAGGATAGGAGTGTGGGATCGGAATACAAACCCGGAGATTGCTCGAAGCCCAGGTAGGAAACATTCCCGGATGGTGTACGCAAACTGACCCGGAAATCCGAAGTATCATCGAGTGCGATGAAGCGGTTTTCATCCTTGAGCCGGATATGCACATGAGGCCGTGCCGATACGATATCGCGGTTCAGGATATGCTGGCCATCGAACGTGACTTCCAACAGGGGATTCGTGATGTCGCGTGTCACATTGAACCGAACGGTAGCATAATTGTTGAAGTGCGCTTGCTCGGGTTGATTTTCAAGTGGGTTCACTTCCAGCCACAGGTTGTTTGCACCTGCCAGACCCAAAGTCGGACCCTTCACTGAAACCATCACTGTATCACCGGGAGGAAGATTGCGGGAGGTCTTGAACGTGGCCACATCGCGCCTCACATTGTCCTTGTCGAAAACATAAGCATCGACCAGGAGTGTATCCATCGGGGTGGGACTGATGTTCTGGAAAGCGACCTGCATCGACCAATCATCCCCTTCTTGCAAGGTGTCCTTGTAAAAACTCAGGTAACGCGCATTTACTGCACCTTCGGGCACCGGCTGATAATGGACTTGCCAACGTGACAACTGGGGGGGAGTCCGCAACACAAGATCCTCGGTATATGCTTTCAGACGGATGCGGGGGAATTGTTGTGCATTAATAAAACTGATGTCGGTAGGTCCACCGGGACTGAAAACAGAACCCAACTGCAACACTTCCTGACCCGTCGGCGTGATTCCGAAGACCTGTAGGTAGATCTGGTCGGCACTGTTACCTGTTTCAACCGAATTATAATCCCAGTACAAGGACTCCCATGAAACGGCAGGTCCGATATCGGTGGAAGAAATGATACCCTTCTCCCAATCGCGTGAGAGGAGGTAATCGAGTCTAAGTACACTATCGGGGTACACCCCCTTGGTAAACAAGGCTGTGGAGGGATCGCCTTTCTTAATAAACGACATGTACTTGTCCTGATTACGCAAACTGTCGTATTCGGTAATTCCAAGTGCAGTGAATGCGGCTTTCACCTGCGTCAACGTATCGAAATTGACCGGAAAAACCGTCCAGCTCAAAATATAATTTCCGGTCGGCACCACATTGTTGATCATATTGATCAGGCTACTGATACCTGCCTGGTTGTTAACGTTGAAGAGAAAATACTTGTCGGCCCGTGTCCTGAATGCACAACCGTCATTATTGTAGCATACGTAGTAATTGTAGTTACCGTAATACATCGAACAGGAATCGGCTTCCCATGGCTTTTGGAATTCAATCGAGTCCAATACGGCAATTGCGATTTGTGGCAGGAAGAAACAACCACCATAATCCATATTCACACCATTGATTTCATAACTGGGTCGGGCACCCTGGTGAGTCATCACCAAGGCGTAATTCGAGTTGACGTATGTCATCGTCCTGAGGGAGTCCACCAGCTCGATGTTACTCAAACTGCTTCGCCCGAACTGGTACCAATGGGCTTGGGACCAACCGTTCACACCCGGCTTATGCACAAAAGAACTGCTTCTCCACCTGAATCGTGAGGCTACGGAAGTGTCGGGGTGATTGATGGAATCGTTGGCGACACGCCAATAATAAACCCTGCCGGAATCAACCGGGATGGGCACGGTCCATGTTACGATACCGAAGGTAGCCTGCGTAACACCAAAATACCGTGCGGGGCTATCAAAGGTAATGGCCGTATCAATTTCGAAGCGGTAATCGCGTGGAATCGCATCAAGCGTTGCCGTTGTTGCCGTCAACACCACCGTATCGTCCGGCACAATAGCGTATTCTGGAGGATAAACAGGATTGATGTCTGTAGAATTGATCTGGAAAAGGAAACTCGCTACGTTATTATTGACATTGTCAACTTCATCCACCTCGTCGTACACGTCGATGGTCACTTCGATCTTGTTCAGGCCGGAAGCCTTCCTGATTTCCATCGGAAGTTTTACAGACAGGGTATCGCGGTAGGTGATGTACGGGACCCTGAAAATCGAATCGCGTTTACTGCCATCGGGGAAGGTACGGCTGGAGAGGACATAAATGCTGTCGGAAACGTTTCGGGCAAAATTGCTGACCGCGATTCTAAGTTCGAAGGAATCGACATCCGTTGTAAGTTCAGAGGGCACAGTAAAAAGTCCGGACTGTTCAATGGCATAATCCGCCTTATCGAAGCTGTACAGTTGCAAGGAGGGATCCCCATGCAGCGTCATGTTCATACACACGCTTCGCCGCTCGAAATCGGGTAGCATGATATCCGATATCGTTTGACGCATGGCCTTACCCACAGTTGTTCCATAAGAATCCCGAAACATGATCTCATGGAATCTGGTTGAATAATCGTCCAATGGCTGGATAAGCCCCTTTTCAGGAACGGCAATAAAGCCGATTGAACCTTTATCGGCCGTAAGCACAAAACGTTCATTGAGTGAGTTTCCGCCGGTGTGCACGTTCCCTACAAAGCACGACTGGGCCAACAACAGGGGATAACGGTCTTTGTTACGGTAGCTGTCCGGATCGTCGGTTGAAATATCGAATGAGGTACCGGAGGCGTGTGCATAGAACGTCATCATTGCACAACCCGAATCAATCAATTGCTCCAGAAAAACGGTCTGATTGATCTGAATGGGATCGGTTGAACTTTTCAGAAAGGTGTGAACGAATCCACCGAACAAGGTGTCTTCAATAACCTGACGATATCCATCCAGTTTGGCAGCCAGCAGGTTTTGTTCTCCCAAATCCGTACCCCCTCCGAAATGCAACACCTGCTTCTTCCATTCGGCAGGATTCTGGTTTTGTTCGGCGTCAAACGCCACAACCTTGTCGAGATAGGCCAGAACCTGTGCATCCGTGCGGGCTGAGACCCTTCCGGTAGCCAATTCCGCCTTGAAATCCGGGCTATTCAGCCGCACAGTGAACATCTGATCGGAGGGTGGCTCACCGTATGTAGGTACGAGGTTTAATGCATGATTCCCTCCGCTGCGGGAATCGTAACCCACAACCGATTTACCCAAAAGCAACAGATACTCCGGTGCAGGTGTGAATGCATCGATCATCTGATCACAAAAACGACGTATTGACAAGGGGTGCTTCCGAACTCCGAAAGCAAACTGATCATAGAGCTCATCTACAT
>JBJTJB010000526.1:0-5188 GCA_046095245.1 Bacteroidota bacterium
ACTGAAAGGAACCATCTCCGGCGAGCATGGCATCGGCTATGTGCAAAAAAGCTACATGGACATTCCTTTCGACCCCACTGCCCTCGAGTTGCAAAAGGGCATCAAGCGCCTCTTTGATCCGAATGGGATTTTGAATCCGGGGAAGATGTTTGTTTGAAAATTCAACCGGTCCCTGAGCGTAGTCGAAGGGCGGTTATAAAGAGATGTAGGTTGTCGTTGTAAAAAAAAGTACAGTTCGCTGAGCGGAGTCGAAGCGACTTGATATCCAGAAAGATTTTAAATAACTCGATCCGTTTCGAATTCACCCGTCCCCCGAGGGCCCGGTATTCAGGAATGGATATTTAATTCCTGGGGTTTCGCCTACGCGCAACCCTCGGAATTGATTTTGCAAGGCGTGGTCTGCAGCGGACGCATCGATACTTCTTCAGCGTTAACTTTTGTTTCCTACACTTAACCGCAATGCCCGTTCTTGGCGGGTCGCAAAATTCCGAGGCTTCGGGAGTAAATAGCGCATGAGTAAACGCGTGTTTGGTAAATCAATCGTGGAACTATACCATCAGAAATATCTACCAGTCCACCAATCTGTCGATCTGCAATCCGATTAGGGAAGAGGATGACAGGCTGATAAGAAATTCAGCTTATGTGGTCAATGTCATCAATGTCTTTGGGACGATTGGCTGCTTTTTTTGCATTGATGAGGTCTCGGATATCAATCATTCTTACATCAACTCCACTGAACGATACCAATCGACTGTTCTCATGCGCCTCGTCGAAATTCAAGCCTTTGACGGCAGTAAGGACATCAATACATACCGGCGGTCTTCCAAATGTGAAAACATCGTTTTCCGTATTATTTAAGAAAACTTCCTTGGTGACGTTAAAAAGGCTAAGTCCGAACTCATTGAAGGCTTTTGTCATCTTGAGGTAATTGCTTTCTGTGGGTTTTATCCAAATGTCCAGATCTCCTGTCGTTCGGTTGTAACCGTGATAGATGACAGCATAACCTCCAACCAGGATGTAATCTACGCTCTGCGAATTCAGTGCGTTGATGAAGTCGATGAAGTCATCGTTCAGGATGTTCCCCATGCTTTCTGATGACGAAAAAGGTTTTATCCATTCGGGGAGGATTCAAATAATCGATGCCGTAGGCACAGCAGGTCAGGTACCAGGCAGCTGCGAACCGTTCGTCCGGTGTTTTACTGAGCCAGTATTCCCGGTTGTTGTCTGCCGACTCGTGTGTGTTGATTTTAAAAGCCGTACGGTCTAATCGCGGTTTCATGATTGTTTAATGTTGTCCGGTTGAGTACACTTCAGTCGAATTGCTATTTCTTGTTTTAGGTCAATTTGGCTTACTGGAAATAAAATTACGCAAAAAAACCAGCTTTTTTATCGAGATAAATTCCTAAAGGCTATTTACCGACTTAATGGCTCAAGTCGCGACGTTATAGCTTGAAAATCGTTTACCGAATTCAGGTTTCAAAATGAACTTAAAGGATGAATCAATTAAATTAATAATCCAGCACTATCAACAATCTCCGATTCGGAATTTCCTTGCCATTGCTGCGCAGTTTGTTTTCAATTCCTCCGTACAGAATAAATGACTTGGTTTCTCCGCTTAGTCGGAGCCGCAAATTCAGGTTCTTGACGAGATGGTCGCCGATGGTCTTGCCACCAGTTCTCCGGTAGCGAGAGCAGCATCCAGGGTTTTTCAGTACGTTTTTTTCGATTCAGGACTATGTAATCGGCGTCGCATGTTGCCGGCTCCTCCGTGGATGGTACTGCTGAAGTTGGACAGAGTGGGTGGTTGTGTTGAAATGTAAATCACTTCCGCTCTCCGAACAGCATACTCCCGATGCGGATCATGTTGCTGCCGCAGTCGAGGGCGATGCGGTAATCGCCACTCATGCCCATGGACAGAACGCTGAAGGCTTCGGGATCCATGCTCATAATCTTGCAGTTGAGGAAAAGGCTGTGCAAGCCCTGGAATTCCTTACGCACCTGATCCGTGTGTTCGGTCAGACTGGCCATGCCCATCAACCCACGGATGCGGATATGGGTCATTTCGGAAAGTTCAGGAAATAGCAGGAGGGATTCGGCTTCCGCTTCGCTGAATCCGAACTTGGTCTCTTCGCTGGCGATGTGGATTTGCAAAAGGCAATCGATCACGCGTCCGCTTTTCTTGCCTTCTTTGTTGATCTCGCTCAGGAGTTTGACACTGTCCACGCCCTGGATGAGGCGCACGAACGGGGCGATCATTTTCACCTTGTTGCTCTGTAGATGCCCGATGAAATGCCAGCGGGCCATCCGGCTTACCAGGTCTTTCTTCTCTACGAGCTCCTGCACGTAGTTCTCGCCGAAATCCATCTGGCCTTCCACCATGGCTTCGGTGATGTCCTCCGCCGGCTTCTTCTTACTGACGGCGACGAGTGTAGCCTTATAGGGCTCAAGTTCCTTGATCAGCTCCTGGTATGCCTTGGCGTTGAACATGCTCAGTCGAGGCTGTGGATGACCAGGCCGCTACGCAGCTTGGGCTCGAACCAGGTGGTCTTGGGAGGCATGATCTGTCCGCTGTCGGCGATATCGATCAGCTGTTTCATGGTGACGGGATACAAGGCAAACGCGACTTTCATTTCTCCGCTGTCAACACGGCGGCTAAGTTCTCCCAGTCCGCGTAGTCCGCCCACGAATTCAATGCGCTTGTCTTTGCGCAGGTCGGTGATGTTGAAGAGGGGATCCAATACACGTTCCGAGAGGATGGTGACATCCAGTACACCGATGGGGTCGCTATCGTTGTAGGTACCCGCCTTGGCATCTAAGGCGTACCACTGTCCGTCGATGTACATGCTGAACTCGTGCAGCCGTGATGGACGGTATGGATTGTTCCCTTTTGGTGTGATGTCGAAACTGGCTGAGAGTTTTTCAATCACTTCGGCCGGACTCATGCCATTGAGGTCTTTCACCACACGGTTGTAGTCCATAATCTTCAGCTGGTTGTCCGGAAAGTGTACAGCCAGGAAGAAGTTGTATTCTTCGTTACCGGTATGGGAAGGGTTGGCATCGCGCCGCTCTTTTCCAACCAGGGCTGCGGCAGCAGTGCGGTGGTGACCATCCGCCACATAGGTGTAGGGTATATTCCCAAATAGCTCAACGATGCGCTCGATGAAGGCACGGTCGTTCACAACCCAGAAGGTGTGACCGATACCGTCTTCGGTGGTGAAATCGTACTCGGGTTTATGGCTGGTTATTCCGGAAACGATCGTATCGAGTTCGTTTACGTGCGGATAGGCAAAAAAGACGGGTTCTGCATTCATGTTTCCGACACGGACGTGTTTTTTACGGTCTTCTTCTTTGTCCGGGCGGGTCAGTTCATGCTTGCGAATCACATCATTCAGGTAATCGTCTACGGATGCACACCCAACAATGCCATATTGTTTTCGGCCGTCCATGGTCTGGCTGTAGATGTACAGGCATTCGGTTTCGTCCTGGTGGAATACGCCAGCCTTCACCATGTCGTTGAAATTGTCCCGACCCTTTTCGTAAATCTCGTCGGCATACACGTTAGTGCCATCCGGAAAATCGATTTCCGGTTTGATCACGCGGTAAAAAGAGTACGGGTCGCCTTTGGCTTCGATACGGGCTTCTTTTTCATCCAGTACATCATAGGGGCGACATGCTACACGGATTACGAGTTCTGCGGTTGGTCGTATGCCTTTGAAGGGTTTTAGTTTGGCCATGATTTTTTAGGTTTTGAGTTCAGCCCGAATGTGCAATCAGTGAAGTGGGTCAGGCTGTGACCGCTTCACGCTCCTCGAAAAAACTGACAATCTTGTGTGCGATTTCAATTCCGATGCGCTCCTGCGCCTCGAGGGTGGATCCTCCGATGTGGGGGGTAAGTGAAACGTTCGGATGGCGGCGCAATTCCTCGCGCACCTGTGGCTCGCCGTCGAATACGTCCAGTCCCGCACCGGCAACCGTTCCGTTGTAAAGAGCTTCCAGTAAATCGATCTCGTTGACTGCTCCACCCCGTGCGGTGTTTACGATGACAACTCCTTTTTTCATCTGAGAAAATTCACGGCGTGCCAGAATAGGAGGGGCGCCTTTCGGGAACGGCACATGCAGCGTAATGAAGTCGCTTTCGGCCAACAGGCGCTCAAACGGTACACATTGCATGGTGAGCACCAGATTCGCATTCGACATGGTTTTAAAAAAATCGATTTCGATTTTCACATCCCGCGCCTTCAGTTTGAAGGGCATGATATTCATACCTAAGCCAAGACCCATTCGGGCTACGGCCTGTCCGATATTTCCGAAGCCGATAATGCCAAGCGTCTTTCCCTTCAGTTCGAATCCGCTCGAATAGCGTTTCTTCAGTGTGTTGAATTGCTCCTTGCTTTCACAATCAGCCATGTTCCGGTTCGAATCGTGCAGCCCACGGGCAAGGGTGAACAGGTGTGCCATCACCAATTCAGCAACGCTCTGAGAGGACGCTTCCGGAGTGTTGATCACGCGGATGCCTTTTTCGCGGGCATAGGTTACATCGATGTTGTCCATACCTACACCGGCTCTTCCGATCAGTTGAAGTCTTGGACAACTATCGATCAGTTCACGCCGAACGGTGGTTGCGCTGCGGACAAGGATGCCGTCAAAATCCTGCAGGATGACCGGCAGTGCTTCCTGTGGATGTTTTTCGGTTACTACTTCAATTCCGGATGCTTCAAGGATGGCTTTTCCTGCTGCGTCAATTCCGTCGTTGGCCAGAATGCGTATGTTCATGCTGTTTTCAGTGCAAATTCTTTCATCAATCCTGTCAGTACCTGTACACTTTCAATCGGTAGTGCGTTGTACATCGATGCCCTGAATCCTCCAACCGAACGGTGTCCCTTGATACCGACAATTCCGGCTTCCTTTGCCATGCTTAAAAAGGCTTCATCCTGCGATGGGTCTTTGAGCAGGAAGCAGGCGTTCATGGGGGAACGGTCTTCGGCGGCGCAGGTGCCTGTAAACAGCGGGTTGCTGTCCACTTCTCCGTAAAACAAATCCGCCTTGGCACGGTTCATCGCTTCCATCGCGTTCACTCCGCCAATCGATTTCAACCACTCTAGGGTCAGCATGCACACATAAATGGCGAACACGGGTGGTGTGTTGTAAAGCGAGTCTCCGTCGATATGCGTCTGGTATTTCAGCATGG
>JBJTJB010000527.1:0-4399 GCA_046095245.1 Bacteroidota bacterium
GGCGGATGAAATGCTGGCTTGCGCAAGCGAACTTGCCACAACTAAGAATCTAAAATCGACCTGGGAGACCAAACGATCCCATATGCTGGAAGAAACAATTGACCCAACGGACTTGTTCGTACACTTTCTTGACAATTACCCGCTCCTTGTAAAGGAGTCAATACAATTTTACACCTCACCCAAAGTATCAGCCTGAACCTATGCGCGATTTCACGCTGAATAAATACCAGAAACTGATCCGATCCATATTGGAATCCGGATACCAGATCAGCACGTTTGAGGATTTCATTCGGACGAATCCAGCTGGCCCTGTCGTAATCCTGCGCCATGACGTAGATGACCGTCCGTATCAAAGCCTGCTCAAAGCACGCTTTGAGCATTCCATCGGCGTTAAATCGACATATTACTTCCGAATTGTACCCGAAAGCAACCATCCGGAAATAATCCGCGAAACTGCTGAACTCGGGCATGAAATCGGATACCATTACGAAGACCTGTCCCTGGCCAACGGGGAACCCGATAAAGCCATTGAATTATTCGTTCGAAACCTGCACTACTTCCGAAAGTATTATCCGGTTGACACGATTTGCATGCACGGCAGTCCTGCCTCTGTGTGGGACAACAGACTGATCTGGCAGTCCTTCAAGTACAAGGATTACGGCATCTCTGCTGAGCCCTATTTTGACATCGACTTCAATACCACGCTATACCTGACCGATACTGGAAGAACCTGGAATGGAAGTGCCGTCAGTGTGCGCGACAAGGTCAAATCCCCTTTGCTGAAACAGCATTCGGTCAGAACAACGGAACAACTGATCAAACGATTCAAAGAACGGAGTCTGCCGCAACGAATCATGATCACAACGCATCCGCAACGCTGGGACAACCAGTTGTTGCCGTGGCTGCGTGAACTGATCCTTCAGAATATCAAAAACGGGATTAAGAAGTACCTGTACATTTCACCACCGATGACCGATTGATATGCGTGATTCAAGTATCCAATTTACGTCTGATCACGGAGGAGTATCCCCATCCGAATGGGAACAGTACATTCTGGCCCATCCAGAGGGAAACTTTTTTCAATCACCGGTTGCCTATCGAATTTTCAGTCAAACACGTGGATACATACCCAAGATCCTGTTTGCCATCAATAGTAAGGACAACAGACTATGCGGAATACTTCTCGCGGTAATTCAACAAGAAAGCGGCTGGTATTCGGCGCTTACAGCCAGAAGTATTGTATGGGGAGGCCCATTGGCGGATACGGATGAAATCGCCGCAGATTTACTTCGGGAATACGACCTCACCCTAAGCCAAAGGGTGATTTACACGCAAATCAGGAACCTTTTCGGGCAAGAGAATCTGATTGCGTCGGCAACCCGTCTCGGTTATGCCTTTACGCCTCATTTGAACATTCTGGTTAAAACGGAGGGTAGGACTGAAAAAGACCTGTTGTCTTTAATGAGTAAAAGCAAGGCAAGGCAGATCCGAAAAGGACTTGAGAACTGCACGATAGAAATCTGTACTACCAGGGATGAACTTCATGAGCTCTATTCCATTCTTAGAAACCTATACCGCACCAAGGCCAAGAAACCGTTGCCCGACTTCAGTTTCTTTGAATCCTTCAGAAAGGAAAGTGCCGATGGAGTGTACGGCAACATATTTGTCATTCGGCAGCATGACAAGGTTATTGGCGGAATGGTGGCCCCGAAACTACCCGGAAAGGCCATATACGAATGGTACGTTGCTGGTGACGATGTCCACTATAAGGAATGCTACCCAAGCGTTCTGGCAACCTGGGCAGCTATCGGTGAGGCTGTATCTGAGGGCATGCAACACTTCGATTTCCTTGGTGCAGGAAAACCCAATGCCGATTATGGTGTCCGTGAATTCAAAGCCCGATTTGGAGGAGAGGAAGTCAACTACGGCAGGTTCGAAAAAATCCACCGGCCCATCCTGATGAAAATCGGTACTTTCGGACTGAAGGTGCTTTCTGCACTTAAAAGCATCAAAGCCTCATGAAAGCCTTTTACGCTGTTCTACGGATCATTGCACAACATGCTCCACTCAACCGTGTTCGAGTTGCGGCATTAAGGGCATATGGATTCAGCATTGGGCGGAAGGTGTATGTTTCTGCAGGAAC
Organism: Bacteroidota bacterium; assembly: GCA_046095245.1. Taxonomy (GTDB): domain Bacteria; phylum Bacteroidota; class Bacteroidia; order AKYH767-A; family OLB10; genus JAJTFW01. Next base: position 2,144 of record JBJTJB010000527.1, read on the forward strand.
CCAGTTCAGCTATGAATTGAAAAGCGGCAAAGGTATGCTGGTGATCGGTGATCGGGTTTCAATCGGACCCGGAGTGGTTTTTGTGATTTCGGCTCATGCCAATCACTCCATGATCTCTGAACTACTGTCTGCAAGCTGTGCACCCATCGTAATTGGAAATGATGTGTGGATTGGCGCAAACGCCACGGTTCTGGGCGGAGTCCATATTGGCGAATGCGCTGCAATTGCTGCAGGAGCCGTTGTGAACCGCAACGTAGAGGCGCGGACCTTGATTGGAGGAGTTCCTGCGAAGCTGATCAGAAAACTCTGATCAACGATTTTCCCATCAAATCCTGTCAGGCTTTCACCAGGAAAAGATCCCTGACCTTCTCAACAACATAGTCGACTTCCTCCTCTGTATTGAATCGGGAGAAGGAAAAACGAATAGCCGGCCGATCAGCAGACGTGCCGATTGCCCTTAGCACATGCGAGCCGGCGTTGGAACCGGATGTACACGCACTCCCTGCAGAACAGGCAATACCTGCGATGTCCAGATTAAAAAGCAACATTTCGGCATGGTCACACGGAGGAAAACTTACATTGAGCACGGTGTACAAACTTCCCTCTTCGCTGATGTCGCCGTTGAACTCAACGCCCGGAACTTCTTTCTTCAACTTGGCGATCATCCTGTTTTTTAGTCCACGCACATGAAGCATATCGGCGTCCATGTCGCGGCATGCGATTTCGAGCGCTTTCGCCAGGCCGACGATTCCATATACATTTTCGGTTCCACCACGCATGTTCCGTTCTTGTGAACCTCCGGTTATGTAGGGCTTGATGCGAACTCCGTTCCGGATATACAGAAAACCGATTCCTTTTGGTCCGTGAAATTTATGCGCTGCGCCAGTGATGAAATCCACGGGCAGAACTGCAAGGTCATGGCGATAATGCCCCATGGTTTGAACCGTGTCGGACTGGAATAATGCGTCGTATTTCCGACACAATGCGCCAACCTGCTCAAGTGAAATCATGGTGCCGATTTCGTTGTTGGCATGCATCAGCGATACAAGCGCCTTGCCTTCGACTTGCAGGAGGCGTTCGAGATCATTGAGATCGACATGGCCGTAAGAATCGACCTTCACAAGACTGAGCCGGATCTGACCACGCTCAGCCATATCCTCCAGCGTATGCAGCACTGCGTGGTGCTCGAGCTCCGAGGTGATTACATGTTGAACACCCAAATCCTGGACTGAACAACGCAAGGACATGTTATCAGCTTCGGTCCCGCCTGAGGTGAAGAAAATCTCTGATGGAGATGCGTTGAGCAGCTGGGCGACTTTCTTTCGCGCGGCTTCGATTGTTGCGCGCACTTCCCTACCATACGCATGGATGGAAGAAGGATTACCGAACTGCTGACTGAATACGGGGAGCATCGCTTCAATCACATCGGGATGAATAGGGGTAGTAGCAGCGTTATCGAAATACACATTCATGATCAATTGATTTTTTCGGAATCAGGCCGTAATTGCGGGAATAAGTTCTTTGAGCTCAGCTACGATCTTCTTGGCAAGCCTATCGGCTTTTTCGTCTGAGGCGGATTCAGCATAAATCCGGATGATGGGCTCTGTGTTTGAACGCCTGAGATGGACCCATTCATCACCGAATTCAATGCGGACACCATCAACGGAATTCATCGGCTGGTCCTTATAACGGTCTTGCATAGCAGAAACCAAAGCTTCCACATCGGTTCCCGGTTCGAGTTCCAATTTGTTCTTGGAGATATAGTAATCCGGATAGGTGGCCCGTAATGTCTTGCAGGATTTTCCGGAGCGGGCCAGATGAGAGAGGAAAAGAGCGATTCCGACCAGCGCATCGCGGCCATAATGCAACTCGGGCAAGATCACACCACCATTCCCTTCTCCGCCAATCACCGCCTGGGTTGCTTTCATGGCTACAACGACATTCACTTCACCAACCGCCGATGCAGTATGACGCATGCCGTATTTTTCGGCCACTACCTGCAAGGCCCTGGTGGATGAAAGATTGGAGACCGTGTTACCGGGTGTACGTGAAAGGATATAGTCGGCCACTGAAACCAGCGTATACTCCTCGCCAAACATGGTTCCGTCTTCACAAACGATAGCAAGCCGGTCAACATCCGGATCCACCACTAAACCGAGGTGAGCCTTGATTTTCACCACTTCAGCCGACAAATCGGACAGATGCTCCGGCAATGGTTCGGGGTTGTGCGGGAATTCACCATTGGGTTCGCAGTAC
>JBJTJB010000528.1:0-10038 GCA_046095245.1 Bacteroidota bacterium
TATTGTTAGAAACAAACAGGTTTTCTACCAGGGATTCATCGCAAATATCACCTTTCACAAATCGATAATTCGGAGCTTCCTGTAAATCCGACAGGTTCTCCAGATTTCCCGCATAGGTGAGTTTGTCCAGATTGATGACGGTGTAGTGGGGGTATTTTTGCACAAACCGGCGCACAACATGCGAGCCGATGAAACCGGCACCTCCAGTTATGAGTATGGAAACGTTGTTGTTCATGTTTTCCCTATTCATGGATTCGAAATCAGGTAGCTTGAGCAGTTTGTTCGCGTTGTTGGAGAATTTGTTCCCAGGCCCAGGCCGATTGGATCATTTCACTTAATCCGTTTTTAGGCGACCAGCCGAGCTCACGTAGGGCTTTCCTGTTGTCTGCATAAACGGCTACCGTATCACCCTGTCGTCGAGGTCCGATCACAGCGTTGACTTTAATGCCGGTTGTTGCTTCGAATGCGTTCAGGATTTCCAGAACGGAAAAGCCTTTTCCTGTACCGATGTTGAATACATCGAACAAACCAGAGCCTGATTCAAAGAGATGATCCATGGCCTTTACATGTGCCAGGGCTACGTCTGCCACGTGGATGTAATCCCGTATGCATGTTCCGTCCGGAGTATTGTAATCGTTTCCGAACAAGGTTATACAATCACGCTTACCGATGGCTGTTTGTGTGATGAGCGGAAAAAGGTTGTTTATTCCACCCGTAGCTTGCTCTCCGATATGCCCCCCGAAATGAGCCCCTACCGGATTGAAGTATCTTAAGGAAATACAACTCAAAACGCCTGTCTTGCAAAGGTCTTCTAAAATCGCTTCACAGATCTGCTTCGTACGCGCATATGGACTTTTAGCATGATGATCAGGAGCATTTTCTGCAATCGGCAAGGTGCCCGGATCACCGTAAACGGCACAGGAGGAAGAAAACACAAGGTTGCGTGTTCCACTCGCTATGCAGGCCTCAGCGACACTAAGCGTACTTCCGATGTTGTTCCGGTAATAGGCAAGCGGCTGTTCTACGCTTTCGCCTACCGCCTTCAAAGCGGCAAAGTGTATCACGGCCTTCGGTTTCACAGCTCTGAAAAGTTCCACAGTGTCCGCTGCATCACACAAGTCCAGTTGAACTAGCTCCGGACGGATACCCGTAGTTCGTTGAATAGCATCGGCTACTTCCGGCTTGGAGTTGCAGAAATTGTCTATTAGTACGACATCGTGTCCGGCAAGTTGGAGCTCAACAGCGGTATGGGAGCCGATGTATCCGGTTCCCCCCGTTACGATGATTTTCCCCTTGCTTCCCATTTATTGCCGCTGGTGATTACAAGCTCCAGTAACGGAGTTGCGTGATTTTTCCCCGAAGAATCCCTTTCAGATCCACGATGAGTGCTTCCTCGCCGGTGAATTTGAGCAAATCCTGTTCGCTTAGGTTTTTGTATTCTTTGTGATTTACAGCAACTACAACCGCGTCATAATCATTTCCGGGTTGAGTGGTGAGCGAAAATCCATACTCATGCTGCAGCTCATCGCTATCGGCACGCGGGTCAATCACATCAACTGAAACTCCGTACGATTTGAATTCATTGATGACATCTGCCACTTTGGAATTGCGGATGTCCTCCACATCTTCTTTGAAGGTGGCGCCCATCACCAGTACTTTACACTTGCTCATGTCCTTGCCCATGCTGATGAGTTTCTTTACTGTCTGCTTAGCGACGTAAAAGCCCATGGAATCATTTACATAGCGTCCCGAGTTGATGACCTGTGCATGGTAGCCAGCTGCCTGCGCCCTGTAAGTTAAGTAGTAGGGGTCAACGCCGATGCAATGACCACCCACCAGGCCAGGCATAAAGCGCAGGAAATTCCATTTGGTGCCGGCTGCTTCCAGGACTTCATAGGTATTGATGCCCATCTTGTTGAAAATGATGGACAGTTCATTCATAAGTGCAATGTTTACATCACGCTGGGTGTTCTCGATGATTTTGGCCGCTTCGGCAACCTTAATGGTGCTCGCACGATGTACTCCGGCTTCAACCACGATTTCGTAAACGCGCGCAATCTCATCGAGCGATTCTGCATCACAGCCACTAACCACTTTGGTGATTTTTGCCAGGGTGTGTTCCTTATCACCCGGATTGATCCGTTCGGGTGAGTATCCGATTTTAAAATCAACACCACACTTCAGTCCACTCAATTCTTCCAATACCGGAAGGCAGTCCTCTTCGGTGCAACCAGGGTATACCGTTGATTCAAAAACCACGTAATCACCTTTCTTAAGTACCTGTCCGATGGATCGCGTTGCGCCAAGCAATGGGCGCAAATCGGGGAGCTTGTGTTCATCGATGGGTGTAGGCACGGCCACGATGAAAAAGCGCGCCTCGCGCAATACATCCGGTGAATCCGTAAAAACGATATCACAACCCTCGAACGCAGAGGAGGGAAGTTCCCCGCTGGGGTCTTCGTTTCGTTGCATCATGGCAACACGGTTCGCATTGATATCGAAACCGATTACACGGACCTTCCGCGCAAATTCCAATGCGATGGGCAATCCTACATAGCCCAGACCGATTACGGCGAGCTTACTTTCTTTGTTTAGCAGTTCACTGTACATACTGTTCCGGCTTCTGTGTCGTCTTGTTGAGCTTACGCAAAGCGTAAATGCGTTCTATGATATCTACGACTTTCAGGCCCTCCAGGGCGTTTGTCGTCATGGTAGTGCGCCCTTTCAGGGTGTCAATCACATTCTCGATGATGAAGTGGTGATTCGCCGCAGAGCCTTTGTAAGTCCCGTAGTCGTTCGCCGGGCTTGCCGGAGGAAGCGTCGGCATTTCATATCCTTTGATGTGGCAATATTCGACTTCGTTCATGTACTGTCCGCCGATCTTTAAGCTGCCGTTCTTGCCGATTACGGTGATACTGCTTTCCAGGTTGGTATCGTAAACGGCTGTGGTGTAATTCAGACAGCCCATTCCACCGTTCAGGAACCGGAAGTTTACGATGCCGGTGTCTTCAAATGCCGTGGAATGCGCGTGATTGAAGTCGGCGAAGACCCCATTGATATCGGTGATATCGCCGAAAACCCAATACATGATGTCGATGAAATGGGAGAATTGGGTGAAGAGGGTTCCACCGTCCAGATCAGCACTTCCTTTCCACGTGCCCGGTTTGTAGTAGCGGTCATCGCGGTTCCAGAAGCAATTCAACTGGACCATGTAGATTTCGCCGAGTAGTTTTTCGTCGATGACCTGTTTCAGCCACACGGATGGTGGAGAATACCGGTTCTGCATGACACCGAAAACCGTACGTGATACTTGAAGGGCCTGGTGTATGACTTGCTCACAATCGGCCTTCGAGATGGCCATTGGCTTTTCACATACAATGTGTTTCCGGTGTGCAAGGGCAAGTTTAGAATGCATCGCGTGCAGTCCGTTCGGTGTGCACACATTCACCACATCAATCTCCGGATGGCGTTCAAGCATTTCATCAGCGTCATTGTAAAATGGCACATCCGACGCCTCGCCGAGATTGAGGGACGATTTGTCACGGATATCGCATAAGGCAATGAGCTCGGCCTCTGGATTCCTCCGGATCATTTCTGCATGACGCATGCCGATATGACCGCAGCCGATCACTGCAAATCGAATCGTTTGGGTTGAGGAGTCTGCCATCAGCTGACGCGGTTAACGGTGTTATTCTTGAGTTGATAGGTCTGACCACTCTCGGGACAAGTTGCCAATCCCTGAGCGTCAAAACGAAGTTTGTGCCCGTATTCGCTCATCCATCCCGTTTGGCGGGCAGGATTTCCGACCACCAGTGCATAGGCCGGAACATTCTTGGTTACAACTGCGCCAGCCCCGATGAATGCGAATTCTCCGATATCGTGTCCGCAAACGATGGTGGCATTGGCACCGATCGATGCACCTTTTTTGACAACAGTACGCGCATATTGGTCGCGGCGATTTACGGCACTGCGGGGGTTGGTCACATTGGTGAACACCATGCTTGGCCCTAGAAATACATCATCCTCACACACTACACCGGTATAAATGCTCACGTTGTTCTGGATTTTCACATTCTTGCCAAGAACAACACCCGGTGATATCACCACATTTTGGCCGATATTGCAACCCTCGCCGATTTCACAATTGGGCATGATATGGCTGAAGTGCCAGATGCGTGTGCCTTTACCGATGGTGCAGCCTTCATCAACAACGGCGGTGGGGTGAGCAGTGTATTCCATAGAACAGAGAATGATCTATTAAGCGAAGCGATGAGCAGTCCGATTCAATTCTTCGGGCGGCAGGTTTTTAAAGTAGGTATAAGTCCGTTCAAGTCCTTCCGAGCGGCTGATTCGGGGCTCCCAACCTAGGATTTCCTTCGCCCTGCTGATGTCGGGTTGCCGTTGTTTCGGGTCGTCCTGTGGGAGCGGCTTGGTGATGAGTTTTCGATCGGTGCCGGTCAACCGGATGATTTCCTCTGCAAAATCACGGATGCTGATTTCATCCGGATTGCCAATGTTTACAGGTAAATGGTAGTCGCTGTGGAGTAAGCGATAAATGCCTTCCACAAGGTCGTCAACATAACAAAAGGAACGGGTTTGAGATCCATCACCGAATACCGTCAGGTCTTCTCCCCGTAAAGCCTGGCCGATGAATGCGGGTAATACCCGTCCATCGTTCAGACGCATGCGCGGACCATAGGTGTTGAATATGCGAACAATGCGTGTTTCAAGTCCGTGGTAGGTATGGTATGCCATGGTGATGGCCTCCTGAAACCGTTTCGCTTCGTCGTATACACCACGTGGACCGATTGGATTGACATTACCCCAGTAATCTTCGGTTTGCGGGTGCACGGTGGGATCTCCATACACTTCACTGGTCGATGCAACGAGAATGCGCGCCTGCTTCGATTTAGCAAAGCCCAACAGGTTGTGTGTGCCCAGTGAACCCACCTTCAGCGTCTGAATGGGGATCTTGAGGTAATCGATTGGGCTGGCGGGAGAAGCGAAATGCAGGATGTAATCGATACGCCCCGGGACATGCACGAATTTACTGACATCGTGATGATAGAATTCGAAGGATTTGAGTTTGAAGAGGTGTTCGATATTGCGCAGGTCACCCGTAATCAGGTTGTCCATACCAACAACATCATAGCCCTCTGCGATGAAACGATCGCAGAGATGTGAACCCAGAAATCCGGCTGCACCGGTGATCAGAACCCGTTTGCCTGCCATGTCAATTCGAATTGCTGCTTAAAGGGTGAACAGTCTTTCTTCCGATGCTGGAATAGAAAAATCCGCTTTCCTCCATTTTTTCCAGATCGTATAGGTTTCGGCCATCGAAAATGACCGGAGTGCGCATTAGGGTTTTCAATTTTCCGAAATCGGGAGTTCGGAACACAGCCCACTCCGTCGCGATGAGCAGTGCATCTGCTTTCTGTGTGGCTTCATAAGGATCTGCTGCGAATGTGATGGAATCGCCCAACACCTTACGCACATTATTCATGGCCTCGGGATCATAAGCGGTAACCCGTGCACCTGCCTTGATCAAGGCGTCGATGATCTCCAACGCAGGAGCCTCTCGGATATCGTCCGTTTCAGGTTTGAATGCGAGCCCCCAGAGAGCGATTTGTTTCCCATTCAAATCGGCTCCGTAGTAATCCAGCAGTTTATTGACCAGAACCTGTTTCTGTGTATGGTTCACCTGCATCACCGAATCAAGAATCCGGAAATTGTAGGCGTATTCTTTTGCAGTACGTTGCAGGGCCTGTACATCTTTTGGGAAGCAACTGCCTCCGTATCCGATGCCTGCAAACAGGAAGCGCTTTCCGATGCGTGAGTCGGATCCGATTCCGATGCGTACAGCATCCACGTTGGCACCGGTGCGTTCGCACAGGTTTGCAATTTCATTCATGAAGGTGATCTTGGTCGCCAAAAACGCATTTGCTGCGTATTTGGTGAGTTCAGACGAACGCTCGTCCATGAAATAGATGGGGTTGCCCTGACGTAAAAAGGGAGCGTAAAGCTCATTCATGACCTTGCGGGCTTTCTCGCTCGAGGTACCCACAACAACGCGATCAGGTTTCAGGAAATCATCCACGGCGAAGCCTTCACGCAGGAATTCGGGGTTCGAAACAACATCGAATTCAGTAGCGCAATTTTTGGCAATTGCCGCTTGAACTTTTTCAGCGGTCCCAACCGGTACGGTGCTTTTATTGACAACGACGGCGTATCGTTTTAACATTGGACCCAGTTGTGCAGCCACTCCGAGCACGTAGGATAAATCTGCGCCGCCGTCTTCTCCCGGCGGGGTTGGCAGGGCCAGGAAAATGACTTCGGCCTGATCCACTGCAGCTTCGAGCGACGTAGTGAAATGTAGTCTGCCCTGGCTGATGTTGCGCTCGAACAGGACATCGAGGTGAGGCTCGTAAATGGGAATAACACCATTTCGCATGCGCTCGATTTTGTCCGCATCGATATCGACACAAATCACGTTGTTGCCCATTTCAGCAAAACAGGTCCCAGTTACGAGTCCTACATAGCCTGTTCCGACGACTGCAATATTCATGGGTGATTCTCTAAAGTCAGGAGTTCAGGAATTCGAGGACAGCACCGGTTATGTAAGAAATATCATCGGCCTTTAGTTCCGTGTGCATGGGGATGGATAGGACATGTTGGCAGAGGAACTCCGTGACCGGAAAATCCCCGGGTTGGTACCGAGGGTCGGTATACGCCGATTGCATGTGCAGAGGAATGGGGTAGTAGATCATGGAAGGAATACCCCGGGTTTCCAGGAAACTTCGGAGCTCATCCCTCGACTTGTCTTTTATGACCAGCGTGTACTGGTGAAAAACGTGTGTGCTTCCGGATAAACGAGCTGGTATCTGCAAACCAGAATGTCCTGCGAATGCCACGTCGTAGGCAGCTGCAGCATCCTGTCTGGCTGTGCAATACGCATCCAGATGCCGCAATTTCACTCTGAGAATAGCCGCCTGAATACTGTCGAGACGGCTATTGACTCCCACTTCGTCGTGTTTGTATTGTACACTTTGTCCGTGGTTGGCAATCATACGGAGGCGGTTGCCAAGGGCATCGTCCTGCGTAAAAATCGCTCCGCCATCACCCATGCAACCGAGATTCTTGGAAGGGAAAAACGAGGTTGTGCCAATGGTGCCGATGGTTCCGGCTTTGCAGGTTCTGCCGTCAGAGAATGTATATTCTGCGCCAATGGCCTGAGCCGTATCTTCAATCACATGCAATTTGTGGCGTTGAGCAATTTCCATGATCCGTTCCATGTTGGCGCATTGCCCGAACAGGTGTACCGGAACGATGGCAACCGTTCTGGGAGTAATGGCCCTCTCAATGGCATCGCAGTCGATGGTGAAGGTGTTCGGATCAACATCGACAAGCACGGGCTTGAGTTTCAAGAGTGCAATGACCTCAGCTGTGGCAACGTAGGTGAAGCTGGCGGTGATGACTTCATCGCCTGGCTGGTAGCCAAGAGCCATCATGGCGATTTGCAGGGCATCGGTGCCGTTGGCGCAGGGAATCACATGCTTTGCGCCCAAATATGAACCCAATTCAGTGGCGAACGATTTCACCTCAGGACCATTGATATACGCCGAGGAGCGCATCACTTCGAGCACCGCCTGATCAACCTCCTGCTGGATGTGTTTGTATTGGGTCAGCAGGTCGACCATGGGAAGTTTACGGATCGGTTCCATCGAAGTAGGCGGTTGTTTTGGTTTAAAAGCCTGACACTCAGGTTCGAGAGGGCTGTCTAAGACCCACAAAGATACGAAATAAGAGGCTTTGTCCTCCTCTGTCGAATCCCTACTTTTGACCGCATGACAAAAGCCCCAAGCTCGGTGATCCATGGCCTGCTTTTGTGCCTGGTAATGTTGGTTTCGGGATTCGTTTCGGCCCAGGTTAGTGTGAAGGATTCGGCCATAGGCATGGTGATGATCCGACCGAGCTTTGCGCTTCAGGCACCCGGTGGGGATCTTTCTACACGATTCGGCATGAATCAGTCCATTGGGATGGCCGCAGGTTATAAATGGGCAAATGGCTGGATGGTAGGAGCAGAGGCTACCCTTTTTTTCGGGTCTAAAATCAAAGAGCAGGGTGTTTTTACCGGCCTTACAACCGCCGAAGGAACAATTGTGGGAGTAGATGGTCTTTATGGGGACATCCGGTTGTTTGAGCGTGGTTACACGGTCATGGCAACACTTTCGAGGTTATTCCCTGTCAAAAAACCGAACCCCAATTGCGGTTTCGTTGTGGAAACCGGTTTGGGTTTCATGCAGCATAAGATTAAAATCGACGACAAGAAAAACGCCGTGCCTGCCGTTCGTGATCCCTATGTAAAGGGATATGACCGCCTGACCAATGGCATCGCGTTCAAGCAGTTTATTGGCTATTTGCACGTGGGCAATCGCCGCCTTGTCAATTTTTACGGAGGTGTCGAAGCCATTCAGGGCTTCACTGCGTCCAGGCGTTCTTACAATTACAGCACCATGTCGGTAGATGATGCCCCTCGCATCGATCTGCTGTTTGGTTTGAGGGTGGGTTGGATCATTGCCTTGTTCAAGGAGGCTCCCGATCCCTTTTACATGTACTGATCAGCCGGTGAAGTTCATTTATACCTTGTTGGTTTTCCTGTATGGATGTTCAATCCGGGTAGCTGCGCTTTTTTCAAGTAAAGCCCGTGATTGGGTCCAAGGTCGGGACAATTGGAGGAGTACATTGACCAAGGACTTTGGTGGTCTTCCGGAACAACGAATATGGATGCACTGCGCTTCGCTGGGCGAATTCGAACAAGGTCGTCCGGTTCTTGAAGCCTTGCGAATCAAATACCCGAAGGCTGGAATTGTCTTGAGTTTTTTTTCCCCTTCCGGCTTCAAACATCACAATGCTGCCGGACTAGCCGATCAGGTGGTATATCTCCCGCTCGATGGGCCCAGATCGTCCCGTGATTTTATCGAGATGCTGAATCCTGCGGCGGCAATTTTCGTGAAGTATGAATTCTGGTATTTCTACTCGCTAGAGCTTCAGCGCCGAGAGATTCCTTTCTTCTGTATTTCCGCCATATTTCGTGATGGACAGGTCTTTTTCAGGTGGTATGGCCGGTTGTTTCGTTCAATCCTGAAGCGCTTTGATTTGATTTTTGTGCAGAACGATGACTCACGTCAACGCCTTGCCGAAATAGGTGTAGGACAAGTGGTAGTAAGTGGGGATACCCGCTTCGATCGGGTATTGCAATTGCCTTCGCTGGCAGCCGATTTTCCTGCCATGCGGTCATTCTGCTCGGCCTCCAGGGTGCTGGTTGCCGGAAGCACCTGGCCTCCCGACGAAGAGTTGTTGTGGGATTGGATCAAGAATTTTCCCGATTGGAAATTGGTGATTGCGCCTCACCAGCTTTCGGCCGGTCGGGCCGAAAAGCTAGCGATGCGGTTCGGTCCGGATGCGATATGCTATTCTTCAGCCAAGGCAGGAGGAGATTACGCTCAGTACAGGGTCATGATCATTGATTCGGTTGGTATGTTGTCAAGATTGTATCGCTTTTCAACCGTATCCTACATAGGAGGCGGATTTGGCGTTGGAATCCACAATACGCTCGAGGCTGCAGTGTACGGCCACCCTGTAATTTTCGGGCCGAATTATACCAGGTTTCGCGAAGCCTGTGGCCTGATTGATTGCGGAGCAGCACTGTCAGTCAGCTCGGTAACTGAAATGACCTCCTGTTTTCGTGGATGGGAGGAAGACCCTGCCCGATTTGAGTTGGCATCAGCAGCCGCAAAGGGTTACGTCCATTCCCTGGCTGGCGCTACAGAGCGTATTGTTGATGGCATTCTGAAACGGATGCACTTGCATTGAATCAACGCAAGATGTACATCCGGTAACTATCCAGTTTGATCAGTACGAACAACAGGACGGTAAAGCTCCACAACGACGAACCTCCATAACTGAAAAAGGGGAGTGGGATACCGATAACAGGGGCCAGGCCGATAGCCATTCCTACATTGATCATCAGGTGAAAGA
>JBJTJB010000529.1:0-3494 GCA_046095245.1 Bacteroidota bacterium
TTACCGGCCTTCAACTTTCCGATTCCATTGATCACATCAATCTTGTTCTTCTTGAACAGGAATTGGATTCCCTTGCTCATGCCATCGGCAACATCGCGGCTGCGCTTGATCACCGCACCGAAATCGTGCTTGGCATCACTCACTGTAATCCCATAGTCGGCGGCATGCTTCAGGTATTCGAACACCTGGGCGCTTTTCAATAAGGCTTTGGTCGGTATACATCCCCAGTTCAGGCAAACTCCGCCCAAGGATTCTTTTTCAATCACAGCGGTCTTGAGTCCGAGTTGTGAGGCACGGATGGCTGCTACATACCCGCCGGGTCCGCTACCGATAACAATGAGGTCGTATTGCATGGTGTTATACGCTAGAAATGCGGCCACGAAGGTAGGCGATTTCGGCCCAACCCGATGGGTTATGGCCTTACCCTGAGCTCCGAAAACCTAATTTTGATGCATGCATTACATCATCAGCGCCCCATCGCCCGCATCTCGGTACCTCCATATTACAGCCCATAAAGTTTGCCCCGGTGGCGAGGCGGTCGAGTTCCAACTTTCATCGTGGAGACCCGGTCGCTATGAACTCGGGCAATTTGCAAAAAACCTGAGAGGGTTAAGGGCTCGAACCCAATCGGGTCAGGTGCTTGAGGTGCAAAAAGTCAGCCGTGACCGCTGGCGGGTGAATGCTGCACCTCAGGGGACTCTGGTAATCGAATATGAGTACTATGCCGCACAGCCCGATGCAGGCGCGTGTTGGCTTGATGAGGAGCTGATGTATGTCAATCCCGTGCATTGCCTCGTCTTCGACCCGGCGGCCATGCTCGAGTCGTCCACCGTTGAGCTACGGATTCCTCCCGATTGGCAGATTGCATGCGCATTGCCCAATGCGGATGGACGCATTTTGCAGGCCAGGGATGTGCACGAACTATTGGATAGTCCCTTTTTCGCTGCCCGCTCCCTGCACCACCGAACCTATTCGGTTAACGATTTCCAGTTCCATATCTGGATGCAGGGAGAGGTGCGACCCGATTGGGATCGTGTGCTTGCCGATTTCCGTGGTTTTACAGAAAAACAACTTGATATGATGGGAGCTTTTCCGGTTCCTGAATTCCATTTTCTGATTTTGGTCCTTCCATTCCGCTTTTATCATGGCGTTGAGCATGTGTCCAGTACGGTACTGGCGCTCGGTCCGGGTTATCAACTGATGGACGGAGAGTTGTATGGTGAATTAATGGGCGTAGCGTCTCATGAGTTGTTTCACGTATGGAATGTGAAAACACTGCGTCCGACCGATTTTTTGGTGTACGACTATACCCGTGAAAATCACAGCGAGCTGGGCTGGGTTTACGAGGGATTCACCACGTATTACGGTGATCTTTTCCTGCTGCGAAGCGGCTTTTTCAGTCCGGATGATTTGTTTGCCGAAATACGTCTGCGAATCCAACGTCATACCGATAATCCCGGTCGTTTTCATAGCAGTGTGGCCGAAAGCAGTTACGATACCTGGCTCGATGGGTATGTGCCGGGAGTGCCGGGGCGTAAAACGTCCATTTACGATGAAGGATGCCTGATTGCTATGATGCTGGATCTGTATATCCGTAACAGCTCCGCAGGCAAATACAGCATTGATGATCTGTTCCGGACTTTGTATGCAGAGACGCTGGGCAGTGGGTATCAGGAGTCGGATGTGCGCAGATTCGCCATGCAATTCTCGGATGCCGGTGTAAACCGGATTGTTGATGAATGCGTCCGTTCCCGAAACACCTATGAGGATCTGCTGCAGGAATTGTTGTCGACGGTGGGTTGTCGAATCGATTACCGTTCATCCCGTGCCCTGAACGAAAGCCGGTATGGTTTTCGGGTGAGTTACGAGTCTGGCATTTGCAAGGTGCTCAGTGTACTCCCCGGATCGCCGGCTGCTATTGCAGGGTTGGCCAAGGACGATGAAGTGGCTTCCTGCAACGGGTGGAAAGTGGAGAACAACCTGAGCGACAGGATAGGCCAGCAGGAAGGAAATTGCCGATTGACCGTGTTTTCAATGCGCAAGGAAAAACACGTTGAACTGGAGCCGCTGCAGGGTCGCTGGTTTGATACGGTTCGGATAGTGAAAGAAAGCAACGCTTCGGATGCACAGCGACTGCGTTATGCAGAATGGACGGGCAGTGAGTGGTGAACCGCTTCTGCCTGGGGCTCAACCCATATAGACCGTGACCGAGATTTCTACATTCACATTGCGGGGCAAGACCGATACCTGCACGGTTTCACGTGCCGGAAAATCACCGCTGAAATAGCTTCCGTAAACGGCATTTACGCTGGCGAAATCGTTCATGTCCTTCAAGAAAATACTTGTTTTCACAATCCGGCTGAAGTCGGCACCTGCGGCTCCCAGCAAGGCTGCGATATTCTGCATGACCCGGTGTGTTTCCTGTGTGATGTCACCATCAACCAGTTGACCCGTTCCGGGATCAAGCGCGATCATGCCCGAGCAGAACAGGAAGTCGCCGGCACGTACAGCCTGCGAATAGGGTCCGATGGGAGAGGGTGCTTCCGGAGTGTGGATAATCTGTTTGTTTGACATGGTGATTGCTCTGGTGCGAAGGTAGGCAAACACCGCAATCAGCCGAGCGATTCGCATACCTTTGCCCTCACTTCAGGCCATGCTTTTACTGCTGGACAATTACGACAGTTTCACCTACAACCTGTACCAGTACCTCTTGCAGGTGTGCGGTACTGATGTTGTGGTATATCGCAATGATGCCATTTCCATCGAGGATGCCTGTCGCTTCGATCGGATTGTCCTTTCACCGGGGCCGGGTGTTCCGGCCGAAGCAGGCATACTGGTCCCGCTCATTCAAGCTGCCGCAGGCCGGATTCCGATTTTAGGAGTTTGTCTGGGTCATCAGGCTATCGCAGAGGCCTACGGTGGAGCGCTTCGGCAATTGGATCGGGTACTTCATGGTGTGTCTCGATCCGTTCATAGTACCGATCCGCTTGAGCCCCTGTTCAAGGGTATCACGAGCCCGTTCGAAACCGGACGTTACCACAGTTGGGTGCCCGACGAGCAGACCTTCCCCTCCGAACTACAGGTCATTGCCCGCGATGAAAGCGGAGCCATCATGGCACTTCGACACCGGCAACATTCGATTTATGGTGTGCAATTTCATCCGGAGTCGATCATGACTCCCTGCGGTCTACAACTGATGCGCAACTGGGCGGAAATCACCACCTCCTGATGCCTATCTTTGCATCGAAGCAGACCGGCTCGTCGCTCTTTTCGGAGGGAGGAAAGTCCGGGCAGCACAGGGCGACACACTTCCTAACGGGAAGGTCTCTGCAGAGCGATTTGCGGGGACCAGACAGTGCCACAGAAAACAATACCGCCCCGGGTTCCTTGCGAATTCGGGGTAAGGGTGAAAACGTGAGGTAAGAGCTCACGGCAGCGTCAGTGATGCCGTTGCGGGAAAACCTTGTGTGCTGAAAGGCCAAATAGGTCGGAGT
>JBJTJB010000530.1:0-2638 GCA_046095245.1 Bacteroidota bacterium
GTCTTTTTTCGAAAGCAGATCGTCCTTCGATTCACGGAAGTCGGGATCATCCACGCAGCAGTCAACCGGACATACGGCGGCACACTGGGGCTCATCGTGGAAGCCCACACATTCCGTGCACTTGTCGGTTACGATGTAGTAGATGTCAGTCGACTTGGGCGATTGAGGGGCATCCGCATCGATGGACGAACCATCCATTTTGGTGAACATTCCTTTTACGGAAGTTCCATCAGAAAAACGCCACTCGGCTCCGCCTTCGTAAATGGCGTTATTGGGGCACTCGGGCTCGCAGGCTCCGCAGTTGATGCATTCGTCAGTAATCTTAATAGCCATAGATGATGTCGTGTTACAGTATTTTTGCGATCAGTTCAACACAAAAATAACGACAAAAGTTTCAATCCGGTTCAATTCCGGGCGAAATTGACGATGAATACGACCGAACGCCTGGAAAACCTGGCCACATGGGGCAAAGCCGTAGAAGCACTGCTTTCGGAATATCGAGCAGGTGATCTCGAAAGCGACCACCCTTTTAGTATGGCCTTGGCCCGTGCCCGCTCAATCAATCCCTGGTTCACCGAGGATCAGGTTTTAATGTCCCTCGAAGGGATCGTTCACCTCTTGGATGAGCAGGCTCTCCGCTCCTGGTTGGCGGCCTATGAAGGGCTTGAAGAACGCCGGCCTATAAAATGCGATGTCGCCCTGGTATTGGCCGGTAACATTCCGGCAGTCGGGTTTCACGATATCCTCTGTGTTCTCGCATCGGGTCATTCAGCGCAGGTAAAACGATCTTCCGACGACCCGGTCCTGCTGTCGTTCCTGCTCGAAGTGCTTGCGGTTATTTCCCCTGAGATGGCATCCCATATCCGGTTTGTGGACCGGATTGCGGATCCGGATGCCGTTATTGCGACCGGAAGCGATAACTCTGCCCGCTACTTCGATTATTACTTCGGTAAATATCCACACATCATCCGCCGGAATCGGAATTCTGTTGCGGTACTGCATGGCCGTGAGCGCGCCGAGGAATTGCGTGCATTGGGCAGCGATATTTTCTCTTTTTACGGGTTGGGTTGCCGAAACGTATCAAAGCTGCTCGTTCCCATGGGATACGCCCTGGATGATTTTTTCGTGGCGATGGAATCATATGGTGGGGTAATGCAGCACAACAAGTACATGAATAATTACGATTACCACAAGGCGCTTTATCTCCTCAACCAGGAGCCTTTTCTGACCAATAATTTCCTCATTGTCCGTGAGCATGATGCACTTGCAACCCCTGTTTCGGTGGTGCACGTGGAACGGTACACGGATGGGTCCGACGCAGCGTCCAAATTGAACCGCGATCGTGACCGGATTCAGTGCATTATCGGTGAGGGCTATCTTCCTTTTGGTACCTCACAAACACCGGGACCAGCCGACTACGCAGATGGTGTGGATACGCTTGCATTCTTGTCAGCACTTACGCCTCAAGTGAAGAACGGTTAAGCCGTATCGGTTTTCAATCCCGTTCGTAAGCTCCCAAATCGGGATTGCTGCCCCCTGTCGGTCGCGCGGTCCCGTCCAGGTCAATGGTCATGGGTGGGAGTGCAGAGGCATCAACAAAAAGCAAATTCCCCTTGTTGCGCGAAAATGAAAGGGTGTCCAGGTGCAAATCGTGCGTAAACACATCCTTGAACTGGGGGTCATTGTTCCTGAAAATGTTATCGAAATGAGCGGGGTCGGAGGTAGGGGTGTTGTTGTCGGCCTTCAGGATGCAGTAGCTGAAGCTGTGTTCTGACAGGGCTCCGGAGCGAAAGTCGAGCTCCAGTTCATTATCGTTGTTTCCGAATACAATGCAATTCCTGAAATCGGCCCGGTCCAGGTCTTTCGGAACCGCACTGCCGGCGGCATCTACACCATAATTGTTCAGGTAAAGTGCAGGTGTGCTTCGCTGGCCCGATCGCCAATAATTCCCGAACGTGCAATGCGTGAACCGGTAATCGCCCCCTTCGGTGAGGGCTGCACCATAGTATCCGCAGTTGGCCACGGTGGAGTTCCAGGATTGGATCGTGAAATTGCGCGCCAATAGGCCCAGGCCGCTCATATTCCGTATCCGCGTATTGGTGAGCCTGAGGTCGGTAGGCAATGCGGGCGAAAACAGGGCCTCACATTGCAGACCGATGAAGCCGTTCTTGATGATGGCATAATCAATGCGGTGGCTGCCCCCATCGTTGAGCCAGATGCGGTCCCATTGTCCGGGCTCCTCCTGTAAATAATATTCGCGTCTGAGGCCCTGGAAGACAACCGGATCCTCTTTCGTTCCCTGAACTTCAATGGTGCTGCCCTTGTAAGCCCAGAGTCCGGCATTGTTACTGAAGTGGATTTGGGTGCCGGCTGCAATGTTGAGCGTTTGTGAAGAATCAATGACTGCATAGCCACCATAAACCACCACCGGTAGCGAATTGTCCCATGTTACATTGGCATTCAGTGCTGTATCAATCAAAACGTAGGGGGGCAGATTGGCTTGTTGCTTACGTGCCACATAAAAGCGGGCGTTCTGCCCCCAGGCCACCAGATCGATGTCCTGGAGATTGCCATTGGTTTCGAAAACGATGGAGTCCTGCACGACGAAGGGAAGCGCCTGGCTACCGGGGTTGATGGT
>JBJTJB010000531.1:0-8116 GCA_046095245.1 Bacteroidota bacterium
TAATTGGTGTAATGCCTTCGCATCTCTACAACACCCACAAAATCGCCTTTCCAGCGCATCGAGTAATCCAGATGTGCCTTGCAGGTGTCTACCCGCTGGTCGATATCGGGTGGAGGCAGGTGAGTGCCATGCTTCCGGAAGTGTTTGATTTCGTTGAATATCCAGGGGTAGCCGATGCTGGCCCGACCAATCATCACCCCATCCACTCCATACCGTTCCCTCATTTCCAAGGCTTTTTCGGGCGAGTCCACATCCCCGTTCCCGAAAATTGGAATCCGGATCCGTGGATTGTTTTTCACCTTTCCGATGAGTGTCCAGTCAGCAGCGCCCTTGTAGAGCTGGGCCCGGGTTCGACCGTGAATGGCCAGGGCGGCAATCCCGACATCCTGCAGTCGTTCGGCTACCTCTTCAATGTTCTTGGTGTGGTCGTTCCAGCCCAGGCGCGTTTTGACCGTTACGGGTAACTTGACTGCCTTCACCACCTTCTCGGTCAGGCGGGCCATTTTATCGATGTCCTGCAACAGGCAGGCACCTGCGCCTTTACTGACCACCTTGTGCACCGGGCAACCGTAATTGATGTCAATCAGGTCGGGACCGGCAGCCTCCGCAATACGCGCCGCTTCTTCCATGGCATCCTCCGATCCGCCGAAAAGCTGGATACCGACCGGCCGTTCGTAGTCGAACACATCAAGTTTCATCTTGCTCTTGGCCGCATCCCGGATGAGTCCTTCACTCGAAATGAATTCGGTGTACATCAGGTCGGCACCATGCTGCTTGCACACGGAACGGAAGGGAGGGTCGCTCACATCCTCCATGGGGGCCAGAAGAAGCGGGAAGTCGCCGAGCTCTATGTTGTGTATTCGTACCACAAACCTTGCACCGGGCTCACGAACCGGTCTGTTCCGTTTCGCGGGCCTATCTTTGCGGCGCAAACTTACGAAACCATGACGCTGCGCGCAGCCCTTGCCGACCGGACCCCTTACCGGAAATTCCTCATCATAGTTGGTCTGATCCTGATCGGTACGGTGCTCTTTTCCGCCTTGGGCGGACTCCTGTCGGAGGCCCTGTTCGGAATCGGTTTGACCGAATTGCAGGGCGATTTTTCCACGGATTCTGCAGGATCGGGGCTAAAAAATGCTGTTCGTTTGATCCAGACCCTATCGTTGTTGGGTAGTTTTTTGGTTCCCGCCCTGTTGTCGGCCTGGTTGTTTTCCGAGGATAACAGGACGTTTCTTGGGATCGAAACCCTGCCTCGGCTTAGTCAAATGCTCCTGGTCCCGGTCTTGTTCTTGTGCGCCGTTCCTTTCATCAACTGGATCATGGCCATCAACCAGGGCATCCATTTGCCCGATTCGCTGAAGGCGGTGGAGGACTGGATGCGGACCACGGAAGAATCAGCAGCCCGACTGACTGAATTGCTGGTGTCAGGGACATCAGCTTCAGACCTTGTGCTCAACCTCTTTGTCATTGCTGTCATCCCGGGAATCGCCGAGGAGTTTCTCTTCCGTGGTGTCCTGCAGCGTCAGTTCGCCTTGCTTTCGGGCAACCGTCATGCGGGTATTTGGCTAACCGCATTTCTGTTCAGCGCCTTGCACATGCAGTTCCTCGGCTTCATCCCCCGCTTTTTCCTCGGTGCCCTGCTGGGATACCTCTATGCCTGGTCAGGTTCGCTCTGGCTATCCGTGTTCGCGCATTTCTGCAACAATGCCTTCGCGGTGATCCTTACCTGGGCATTTGCCGCAGGCTACATCCAGCTCAATCCCGACACATGGGGCGCAGAACCACAGGATGCCGCTTCGCTCGGTGTAAGTGTATTTCTGATACTCAGCGGAATAGCCCTGATTTTCCGCTCAACAAAGCGGATACAACAGCATTGATTAACAAACGGCTATTCAGCATATACGAAAAAAAATCAGTTTCCGCAATAGCGTGTGTGTGGATTTTCGTAACTGTAAATCCCCCAATGATGCGTACCTTTGCAACGCAATCATTTCTTAAACCGTGAAGAAAGCCATGAGAAAAGCGCGCGTGCTCTTCATCTCGAGTGAGATACATCCCTACCTCGAACTCACGGAGCAAAGCAAAATTGCCCGTTACCTTCCGCAAGGAATCCAGGAACGCGGCAAGGAGATCCGCACCTTCATGCCACGCTTCGGAAACATCAACGAGCGTCGCAACCAGTTGCACGAGGTCATTCGTCTCTCCGGGATGAACCTCATCATCGACGACACGGATCACCCGCTCATCATCAAGGTCGCATCCATTCAGGCTGCACGCATGCAGGTTTACTTCATCGACAACGAGGAATATTTTCAGCGTAAGGCCACACTGCGCGATACGGAAGGGAAGTTCTTCGCCGATAACGACGATCGTGCCATTTTCTTCGGTCGCGGTGTACTCGAAACGGTCAAGAAACTGGGTTGGTCACCCGATATCATCCATTGCCACGGTTGGATGACTGCGCTGGTCCCCCTGTTCATCAAAACCAGCTACAAGGACGACCCGATGTTCCACAACAGTAAGGTGGTGTATTCGCTGTACAACGATGGATTCGCCGAGCCCTTCAATGCCGATTTTGCACGCAAAGTGCAGATGGAAGGGCTGACCGCTACCGATGTGAAAGAGCTCAAGGAGCCTCATTATGCAAGCCTTTCCCGTTTGGCCATGCAGTGGTCTGATGCAGTCGTGAAAAGTTCCGCTACACTGCACGATCAGGTGGAGAAGGATTTCCGCAAGTTGAGTAAGCCCACGCTCGACTATAAATCGCCCGAGGAATACGTTGAAGCCTACGACACCTTCTACGACGAGGTGGTCCTGGAGGACAGCGTATTGGCCGACTGATTCCGCCCTTCGTCTAATCCACTAAACCGCCTACCTTCGCAGCATGCCGAACCGGAAAGGGTGGGTGAAGAGCCTGTTCCCGTTATTGAGTGTGATGTTGTTCGCTTCCTGCAGCGAACCCAGTCTGATTGGTCTTGACTTGCAGCCTCAGTCCGAACAGGCCGGCTGGAGGATAGACACCCTGGAAGTGAAGGCCTTTACGGTCCGTGAGGATTCGTTGATTGTTTGGGGTCCTACCAAGAACCTGATTGAATTGCCGACGCTTTTCCTGGGTAGTATGGACGATGCCTACGTGGGTAAATCGTTCGCGGGTTTTGTATCACAACTGCGTATCGGAAACACCATCACCCCCAGCACGTTTGCCGGAGTGACATCCCCCGACTCAGTCGTGCTCAGCTTTGCATACCGCGGTATCGATGGTGATAGCAGCGCAATGCACCGCATCAGTGTGTATGAGTTAAGTGATAAGCTTTCTGTTGACAGTACCTATTACAGCAGCCGCGAGCTCCAGCGTGGCGGTTTTCTCGGACATATCGATCTCGTCCCGAAATTGAGCGATAGTGTGGTTGTCGGAGGAAGTACCCTTCCACCCATGTTGCGCATTCCACTGGATACAGCGCTGGGTGGACGTTTCATGCGACAGTACGCACTCAACGCCGCCACCTTTGCCGAGAACAGTGCCTTCATCGATTTTTTCAAAGGAGTGGTCCTGACCGACAGTGTAGAGGGCACGGGTAGTATTCTGAATTTCGCTTCCACTTCAGGCTACCATCGTCTTACACTGTATTTCTCCGGCAATAAAAGCTATGAGTTCATCATTGATGTGAATGCGGTACGTTTCAGCACCTTTACCCATCAGTACCTGCAGGTCAATACCGACAGCGTAGAGGACAACCCACTGGTCGTTCAATCCATGGCCGGCCTGAAAGACAGTCTCGTGATCCAGAACATGGTCTCCCTGTTCAACGATGGTCCAGTGAGTATCAGTTCTGCACGTCTTGTATTCACAGCCGGTGCCGGTACGGGTGTCGGCAACATGTCACCCCACAACAACCTGCTGATTTTCGCCAGCGACTCGCTGGGGAAAAATCTGACTACTGCAGATGCAACCGAAACAGCCTCCTATTACGGTGGAGCCTATTCGAGCACGAGCGGTACCTATTCTTTCAACATCGCACGCTATATTCAACAAACGCTGAATAAAATCAACACCGGTACCGGAGCCGACTACGGACTTTTCCTGGTTGCGGGTGGTTCAACCTCCAACGCACGGCGTACTGTGCTGCAGGGTGGAACCGCAATACGGCTTGTTGTGCACAGTACCAAACTCAATCCCTGACCCATGTGCGGAATCGTAGCCTATATCGGCAAACAGGAAGCCTATCCCATCATCATGAAGGGCCTTCAGCGCCTCGAGTACCGCGGGTACGACAGTGCGGGAGTCGCCTTGTTACACGGCGATAAACTCACCAGCTATAAAAAGGCTGGTAAAGTAAGTGATCTGGCGGAGTACGTGCGCGGTAAAGACCTAAGCGGCACCATCGGTATGGGACATACCCGATGGGCGACCCACGGTGAGCCCAATGACCGCAATGCACACCCTCATTTTTCGCAGAGCCGCGATTTTGCCATAATACACAACGGCATCATCGAGAATTACGCATCCATCAAGGCCGAACTCGGTAAGCAGGGTCATGTTTTCGAGAGTGATACCGATACCGAAGTGCTCATACATTTGATTGAGGCCATTGCGGACAAAGCCGGAGTGGAACTTGAGGAAGCCGTGAGGCTCGCACTTGGCGAAGTCGTGGGCGCCTATGCAATTGTCATCCTGTCAAAAAAGGATCCGCTGAAGCTGATCGCTGCACGCAAGGGTTCCCCTATCGTTGTAGGAATCGGGAAAGATGAATATTTCGTGGCTTCCGATGCGACCCCGATCGTTGAATACACCAAAAACGTAGCGTACCTGAACGATGGGGAGTTGGCTGTCATTCACGAAGGGCAGTTGACAGTAAAGACCATCGGAAATGAAATTAAGGTTCCCTATGTGCAGGAACTGGAGTTGAAGCTCGAGGCGATCGAGAAGGGGGGCTTCGAACATTTCATGCTGAAGGAGATATACGAGCAGCCCAGATCCATTGCCGATAGCATGCGTGGTCGTATCGATAGCAATGGCGGCCGTATCAACCTGGGTGGCCTGCGCGAATACGAGCAGCGTGTGATGAATGCCCGGCGTATTCTGATTGCCGCCTGCGGAACCTCATGGCATGCAGGTCTGGTGGCCGAATACCTCATTGAGGATCTTGCCCGTATTCCGGTTGAAGTGGAATATGCATCCGAGTTCCGTTACAGGAATCCGGTCATTTTTGAAGACGATGTGCTCATCGCCATTTCGCAGAGTGGCGAAACAGCCGATACCCTCGCCGCAGTCGAGTTGGCTAAATCGAAAGGTGCAACCATTTTCGGGGTTTGCAATGTGGTCGGTTCCAGTATTCCCAGAGCTACGCATGCGGGCTCCTATACCCACGCCGGTCCTGAGATCGGGGTTGCCTCTACCAAGGCCTTCACCGCACAGGTCACTGTACTCACCCTGCTCGCATTGCAATTGGCGCATAAACGCGGGACCATTTCCGAGTCCCGTTTCCGTAGCATCCTCAGTGAACTGGACAGTATTCCTGCCAAGGTGGAAGCTGCATTGAGCAGCAACGATGCCGTTTTGCGGATTGCCCGCGAATTCAAGGATGCCCGGAACTTCCTCTACCTGGGTCGGGGCTATGGATTCCCTGTAGCACTCGAAGGGGCCTTGAAACTGAAGGAGATTTCGTACATCCATGCCGAAGGATATCCCGCTGCTGAAATGAAGCACGGCCCCATCGCGCTGATTGATGAAGAGATGCCCGTTGTCGTTATTGCCACCAAGCATGGCAGCTACGAAAAGGTGGTCAGCAATATCCAGGAAGTGAAAGCCCGCAAAGGGAAAATCATCGCCATTGTGACCGAAGGCGATGAAGCCGTGAAGGCCATTGCTGATTACAGCATCGAGATTCCCGAAACAGATGAAATCCTTGTACCCCTGGTTTCTGCTGTTCCGTTGCAGTTGCTGGCCTACCACATCGCCGTCATGCGCGGTTGCAATGTCGATCAGCCCCGCAACCTAGCGAAAAGTGTGACGGTGGAGTAATTTCATCGAGTCCTTGTA
Organism: Bacteroidota bacterium; assembly: GCA_046095245.1. Lineage (GTDB taxonomy): Bacteria > Bacteroidota > Bacteroidia > AKYH767-A > OLB10 > JAJTFW01. The sequence goes on from JBJTJB010000531.1 coordinate 6,041, forward strand.
GATACGGTGTAAATAACACAACAGGTAGCTTTCAACGATCTACGATGCCCAATCCAGGAAAAAAAATTATGGCTCCATCCGAACAGTGGATGGGGATTCATTACAGCTGGCTTATCGCTTTGTTGGGGATGCTCCTGTACGTGCAGTCTGTTGGATTCGAATATACCCTCGATGATGAGTTGTTTGTCGGTAAGAATATCCTCGTAAAAGAAGGGATTGGCGGTTTGCCGGCATTGTTTACGAACGGGAGCCTGGTAGAGATCGGTATTCAACCCTACCGACCCATAACACTCACCAGCTTTGCTATCGGTAAAACCCTGCACGGGAACCAGGTTGCAATCGAGCACTTCATCAATGTGCTCCTGTACGGAGGCTTGCTGCTGCTCCTGTATAGCTTGCTTCGTCGTTTGCTATCAGGATTGGACCCACTGATTGTTGCCGGAATCTGTTTGCTTTTCGCGTTTCATCCCTTGCATACGGAGGTTGTGGCCAGTGTTAAAAGCAGGGATGAGTTGCTGGCCGCAGTCTTCGGTTTGTTGTGTTGGAATGCAGTCTTGCGCAACCCGATCGAAACACCGATGCGGTTTTCGCAGTTGCTTTTACCCGCATGCTGGTTTGCACTATCGGTTTTTTCGAAGGAAAGTGGCATTGTCTTCCTTGTGTTGATTCCGCTTTCCCTTTTTATGCTCCGACGCAGGAATTTTTCTGAATCCTTGCTCGTTTTTACGGGATTGTCCCTTGTTGCAGGCGTTTACCTTCTTGCGCGTTACCTGGTTATTGGCACTGCACATTCCGATACGGATGTTCCGCTATTGGCCAACGTACTGAATGGAGCCACGGGTTTTTCTGATGCCAGTGCAACGCGGATGGTTATTCTATATCATAACCTGCGGTTGATGGTGTGTCCCTGGCCACTGGTATGGGACCGATCGTACAACGAAATACCGCTGACGGACTGGAACACCGTCCTGCCTTGGATTGGTCTTCTATCCTACGGATTGCTGGCCTTGCTTGCGCTGTTCAATTTTCGCCGTCGCCCCCTGCTGGCTTTCGGTATCCTGTTCTTTTTTATCGCTTCTTCCCCAACCAACAATTTATTCCTGGTTACGGGTGCAGTATTGGGCGAGCGCTTTCTGTTTACACCATCTCTTGGTCTTTGCCTGCTTGTGCCATGGCTTTTGTCGGGAATGCCGGCGCTTAATACGGCAGCATTGAGTGAACAGTCAAAACGGCGGTTGACATCGGGAGTGCTAATTATTGTAGCCGTGTATGCACTATTAAGTTTGATGCGTATACCGGACTGGAAAAATAACCTGCGCTTGTTCGAGCGTGGCGTGGAGGTCGCACCGAACAGTTCCCGGACCCAATATGCATTGGCATCTGAATACATGCGCGAAGCCAACCGGATGAGTGATCCTGCAGCCCGTAAGGCCCGGTATGCCGAAGCCATGCGTCATTTTGAGGAGAGTTGTCGCATATTGCCGGTGAACCATGAGGCCCATTACAACGCCGGCATCTGCGCTGCCTTGTATGGCGATTCCGCCTTGGCCATGGGGCATTACCGTTCAGCCATCGCCGTTAAACCGACTTATTTCACTGCCATGAACAACATGGCTGTCCTGTTTGAGGCTCGCATACAATTCGATTCGGCTCAAGTCTATTACGAGCGCGTACTTGCACTTCGACCCGATGATCAGCTTGTGCGGGCAAACCTTTCGAATCTGCATTTCGGAAAAGGAATGTTTGCGGCTCAGGCCGGTGAAACCAATCGTGCACTCAGCGAGTACCGCATCAGTATGAACTATCAACCCTCGAATGTCAAGGTGATCAACAATACGGCTTCTTTGTTCGCCGGTTTGACACAGTACGACAGCGCCTTGGTTTATCTCTTAAGGGCAAATGACTTGGAACCCACCAACCTGATGGTTCTGGAGAATATCGCCGCAGTAAGCCTGCTTGCAGGCCGAATTGACCAGGCCATTGATTTCGGGAATCGTACCATTCAGCTCAATCCGCGATCGCGAAAAGGGGTAGGCGTTTTGTTCGATGCCTGGACGCGCAAGGGCGATGCACGTA
>JBJTJB010000532.1:0-5400 GCA_046095245.1 Bacteroidota bacterium
GGAAAATGGAGACTGGGACCTCAGTAAAGTCGACATCAAAGAACTCGCTCAAAGCCAGGCCACCCTTGTTTTCGGTCAGATGAACGAACCTCCCGGTGCACGTGCACGTGTGGCCTTGTCGGGTCTAACGGTTGCCGAATACTTCCGCGATGGAGACGAGAAATCAGGCGGACGCGACATCCTGTTCTTCATTGACAACATCTTCCGTTTCACCCAGGCCGGATCCGAAGTATCCGCACTGCTCGGACGTATGCCATCAGCGGTAGGGTATCAGCCTACACTGGCTACCGAGATGGGACTGATGCAGGAACGTATCACCTCCACCAAACGTGGCTCCATCACCTCCGTGCAAGCCGTATATGTACCGGCTGATGACTTGACCGATCCTGCACCTGCAACGACCTTCAGTCACTTGGATGCTACCACCGTATTGAGCCGTAAGATTGCCGAATTGGGTATCTACCCTGCTGTGGATCCCCTGGATTCCACCTCGCGCATTTTGACCGCTGCAGTTGTTGGTGATGAGCACTACAACACCGCTCAGGCCGTGAAGGAAATCCTCCAGCGATACAAGGAACTTCAGGATATCATTGCCATCCTGGGTATGGACGAATTGAGTGACGAAGACAAACAGGTGGTACACCGTGCCCGCCGCGTACAGCGCTTCCTGTCTCAGCCCTTCCACGTAGCGGAGCAGTTCACCGGCTTGAAAGGCGTACTTGTTCCCATCGAAGAGACCATCAAAGGCTTCAAGATGATCCTGAATGGCGAGGTGGATGAATATCCTGAGGCCTCTTTCAACCTCGTAGGAACCATCGAGGACGCCATTGAAAAAGGAAAGAAACTGCTGGCCGAAGCCAAGTAATCACACCACAGCCGAACCGTAACGCGCATGCAGCTCGAAATCATCACTCCCGACCGAAAGGTTTTTGAAGGCGAAGTCAGCTCCGTCATGGTACCTGGCAACAAAGGCCGCTTCCAGATGCTCGAAAACCACGCCTCCATCGTATCTACCCTTGTGAATGGACCGGTCAAAATCAAGACTGCGCAGGGTGAAACCAGTTTCGATGTGAAAGGAGGAGTTGTTGAACTGCTCGACAACAAAGTGGTTATTCTGGCCGAGTCAGCTTGAGAATTATTCGCATTCCACAAAAAGGCCGGCTTATCCGGCCTTTTTTAATTGGCTCAACCTGAGGCAATTATCCTTAAACACAATGCCGTTCGTCTGTAACAGAAATCCGCAGGTTTCGTAGAAAGTGCACGGTACTGCCCGGAGGGCATTTATTCCGGATTCCGTACATTTGATACAGCACCGAAAACAATTGAAGTCACTGCGCCCGTACCTTACACTCCTATGCTTCGCCCTCTTGTTTTTTGGGGCGAAAGATGGATATGCGCAACTTACAGTTAGCACAACCCCAACCCCGACCAGCCTCGTGCAAACCACATTGCTGGGGGCCGGGGTTAATGCCAGCAATATCACCTTCTCAGGCAGTACAATTGCCAGAGGAACATTCAACTGCATCGGACCTTGCAATGTCGGGTTATCCAGTGGAGTGTTATTGACATCCGGAAGTGTGGCCAGTGCAATCGGTCCGAACAATGCTACAGGAGCCGGATCCAGTAATGGAGTTTCCGCCGATCCTGATTTGAACGCTTTGAATCCTACCGGCGGAGGGGGATTCGATGCATCCGTACTCGAGTTTGATTTCACCGTAGCAACAGATTCCGTTCGCTTCCGATACGTATGGGCATCCGAGGAATACAGTGATTACGTGAACACCGGTTGCAACGACTATTTCGGATTCTTCATCAGCGGGCCTGGAATCGCCGGGACAGAAAATATCGCCAGGATTCCGGGTAGCACAGTCCCGATTTCCATCAACACGGTCAACAATGGTCAGGCACCGGCCTTGACCACTCCGACTGGTCCATGTACGAATTGCGCCTATTTCCGCGACAACCATGGAAGTAATTCTGTTCAATACGATGGTATGACTACTGTGCTGACTGCTTCCCGGGAAGTTTGTCCGTGTGAGACGTATCACATCAAATTGGCAGTTCAGGATTTCTGTGATGGCAATTATGATTCGGGGGTTTTCCTGGAAAGCAACTCTTTCCAGTCTGTAGGACAAATCCCAGTATTGACGGTCAACAACCAGGTGGCCAATGCCGGCGACACCCTGTATCTCTGCCCGGGCGACTCGATTCCTCTGCACATCAACACATGCCGCCCCCCGTTTTGGTCAACAGGTGAAACGACCGACTCCATCTGGGTGAGCCAACCTGGAGTGTACTATGTTTCGTTGAACAATGGTGCCTTATGTTTCGCATTCTCTGCGCTGATTTATGTCGAATTCCTGACAGAGCAGCCGGTAATCACCGCCAATGGCCCGACCAATTTGTGTCCGGGTGAGGATGTTACGCTGACCGTAAGTCCGGGCAATTCGTATCTGTGGTCAAATGGAGCAACCACCCAAAGCATTACTGTACAGTCCGCGAACTCGTATTTCTGCACGGTTCAATACGGACAGGGAAGCAATTGCACGGCTGTATCGGACACGGTTGCAGTACAGGTGTTTCCCAACCCGGCACCTGGAATCACAGCCTCTGGCCCCACCTCCATCTGCCAGGGCAGTAGTGTGAACCTCTCCGTACCAGCAGGAAATACAATCCAATGGTCAACCGGCTCGGCTTCGCCATCAATTTCCGTCTCAACAAGCGGAACGTACACCGTCACGGTTACAGATAACAACGGCTGCTCAGGTACTGCAAGCCAGTCGGTCATCGTGAGCCCTTTGCCTACAGTATCGATTTCAGGAACGCTCAATATTTGTGACGGCACAACCAGCACCTTGAGTTCAAACGGTGTATTCAGTTCGTACACCTGGTCGAATGGATCCGCTCAACCCTCCATCACCACAGGATCCGGCGGAAACTATACCCTGACCGTCACCGATAACAACGGATGTTCCGGCTCAAGTTCGGCCCTATTGACTGTACTGCCGTTTACACAGCCTCAGATCAGCGGTCCAGCAGGATTCTGCAACGGCAGCTCGACAACGCTGAATGTCCAACCCGGATATGCCACAACGCAGTGGTCGAATGGCGCTTCATCAACCAACAACCCAATCAGTATTGGCGGAAGCTATTCAGTAACGGTGACAGCAGCGAACGGCTGTAGCGGCTCAGCCAGCACAAGCATCGTACTTTGGCCCCTTCCGTCGGCTTCCATTGCCGGCGACCTCGACATTTGTGACGGGCAAACGGCTGTCGCTACCGCTGTAGGACCTGCAGGGAGTACCTTCCTCTGGTCGAACGGTTCCACCTCCCCCAACCAAAGTTCAACTATTCCGGTTTCGTACAGCCTGACCGTTACAGACAACAACGGATGTTCGGCGACTGCCCTTGCCAGTGTCACTGTTACGGCTGCCCCGCAACCCCAAATCAGTGGTGATGACCGCATTTGCGCCGGAGAAACCAGCATACTATCCACGGGTAACAACTATGCTGTATACCTGTGGAGCAACGGCGGATCATCGGCCTCTGTCGGCGTAAATCAGGGCGGAACTTATAGCGTTATCGTTACAGACAACAACGGTTGCACCGGTGAAGCACAGTTCGGAGTACAACTTTTTCAGTTGCCCGATGCGAGCATCACCGGACCGGCTGGTGTATGCGATGGACAAACGGGCCAACTGCAAGCGATTGGAGGGCAGGGAGACTACATGTGGTCGAACGGAATTACGGGCACAAGCATACAGGTGACACAAACCGGGAACTACGCCGTTACCGTGACCAGTCCGGAAGGATGCATCGCCACTGAATCCGTATTGTTCCAGGCCTATCCGATACCTCAGGCGATTTACACACCCGTGCAGGAAACCCGCTGCGATCAGATCAGCGTTGAATTCCTGAACCAGAGTATTTGTGAACCCAACTCCACTTACAATTGGAAATTCGGCGATGGAAGCACCTCATCGGTGATGTCGCCCATACACGGCTATCCATCACCGGGAGACTATGTCACCTCGCTGATCGTAACCAGTCCCTATGGCTGCGTTGACTCAGATTCCGCTGTCATCAGTGTAATCCTCCCCCCTGCTCCCGAAGCCGGCTTCGATGCATCAGCTCGTATCATCAGCATTTTCAATTCAGAGGTTAGCTTCACCAACACATCAACCAACGCAACGCGTTATAAATGGAATTTCGGCGAAGGGGAGAGTTCGGAAGAGGTCAACCCCGTCCATATTTTCGACAAGGCGGGTACACGAACTGTCAAACTGATTGCTTTCAATGGTGTCGACTGCAAGGACGAATACAGCTTCGACATTGAAGTCGCACCTTTCTTCATTCCGAGTGCTTTCAGCCCCAACAACGACGGGCGGAACGATATGTTCTTCGACGGCACACCATTCATCCGCGTGAAATCCTTCAACATGGCCATTTACAACCGCTGGGGGCAAATCGTTTACCAAAGCGATGATTTCCTGCGGCCCTGGGATGGTACCGGCTCGGATGGCTCACCATCACCAATCGGCATTTACACCTATCGGATCGACATTGTAAGCCTGAAGGACAAGCCGTACCAGTACACGGGCACCTTCAGCCTGATTCGCTAAAACCCGCATTCGCATTCCGCGTATTTTTGGGATTGATGCGCGAAGCGATTTATCGGTTTTTCACTCGGATCCTGTTCCGTTCAAGGCAGACTGATTCCAGCTCATACGAGTTTGCCAAGCGCATGCGCCGTACGCGTATCCGCGTACAAAGTCTGATAAAAAGCAGCCTGTTCATTTCACTTGGAATATTATCCGCTTCATTCGGGCTGAAGAGCTTCCTGCTACCGAATGATTTCATCGACGGGGGTGCGACCGGCATTGCACTTCTGCTTACAAAACTGACGGGGGCGCCCTTGGCTGCAATCATCTTTTTGGTGAATGTACCCTTTGTCTTATTGGGCTACCGGGTGATCGGAAAACAATTCGCCATCATGACCGCCATCGCCATCAGCATGCTGGCCTTGGTGATGGCTACAGTTTCCTTCCCGATCATCACGCACGAAAAGATTCTAGTGGCCATTTTCGGTGGTTTTTTCCTGGGTGCCGGTATCGGACTTGCCGTGCGGGGCGGATGTGTTATCGACGGGACCGAAGTTCTGGCGATTTCCCTCAGCAAAAAATCCGGCAGCACTGTTGGCGACATCATCACGCTGGTGAACATCGTCATCTTTTCGGCGGCTGCCTATTTCCTATCGATCGAGACGGCCATGTATTCCATGATCACCTACCTGGCCGCTTCCAAGACCGTTGATTTTCTGATTGAAGGTATTGAAGAATACACGGGCATCACCATCATCAGTCCGAAAAGCGAAGAGATCCGTGAAATGCTCATCCACAA
>JBJTJB010000533.1:0-1944 GCA_046095245.1 Bacteroidota bacterium
CTTGCGGTCTGGGCGCTCCAATTCAGCCTCTTCGACCAAACGCGATGCGTCCTCTTGAGCAACAACCGAATCGGTTTCAACGACCACCTCTTCGCCGGTTTCCACATCCACAAAGCGGTAAGGACGGTTTTCGAAGCGGAAGTCGAGTTCCAGGCGCTTATCCACCACATGAAACACCACCACTTCGTGTTTGTTGTAGCGCAAGTGCTGCAGGGCACTGAACAATTCACCCGACTGAGCGGGATCTCCAAACAGATCACTGAAAATCACCACCAGCGAACGGCGGTGTATGCTTTCGGCCACCTGGTGCAAGGCCGCCGAGAGGGCGGTCGATTTGCTGCCTTCACTCTGCATGGCTTCCTCGAGTTTGTGCAACAGAAGCTTGTGGTGTACCGTACTGGAACGGGCCGGCGTATTCACCTTTAGCTTATCGGAAAACAAGGACAAACCGGCTGCATCGCGTTGCATTTTCAGCAACTGCATGATAGCCGCAGCGCAATAGGACGAGAAGGTGATCTTATTGAGTCGCTCCGGAAACTTCTTGTCGTACGCCGGAAAATGCATCGACGCCGAATTGTCGACTACAATTTGGCAGCGCAGGTTCGTTTCCTCCTCGTAGCGCTTGGTGAACAGCTTATCGGTACGTCCGAATAATTTCCAGTCGATGTGTCGCGTAGGCTCGCCGGTATTGTAAATGCGGTGTTCGGCGAATTCGACCGAGAAGCCATGGAAGGGGCTCTTGTGCAGGCCTGTGATAAAACCCTCCACCACCTGTCGGGCAATCAGCTCGAGGTGACTTACTTGGGCAAAGTCTTCGCGTTGTATGGCCATGGATAAAAGGGAACCGGCTTCCGCTTCTACGCAGAAACCGGCTCCAATGTTGTGTGAATCCGATTCAATTCGCTTGGTTCCGGAATCGGATTACAGCTGAGCGTCGAGTTTACCGGCCAGAACCGACTTGGGAACTGCACCGATCTGCTTGTCGACCACCTCACCGTTCTTAAAGAACAGCAGAGCCGGGATGTTACGGATTCCGAATTGCATGGAGATGTTGGGATTGTGGTCCACATTCACCTTGCCGACAACGGCCTTGCCGTCGTATTCTTTCGCAATTTCCTCAACGAAAGGTCCGACCATACGGCAAGGGCCGCACCATTCCGCCCAAAAATCGACGAGGACGGGCTTGTCGGATTTGAGTACGAGTTCGTCAAAATTCTGATCTGTGAGTTCAAGTGCCATTGTGTGTAGTGTAGTGTAGTGTATTGTTAGTGGTTTTTTGCGTTCAAGAATCGTTCCTGCGGGGTTCGGGCTGACATTGTGTCACACCAGCGAAACACTGATGCTGCTCAGGCGGGCCATTTCATCGATAAGGGTAGTATGGGCTTTCACCTTCAACTGCTTCTGACGGAAGGGCAACAGCCATTTCTTCTCTTCATCGAATACCTGGATGCGCACGGGGGTCGTACCGGGATGCGCCTCCAAGATACTGCGCAATTGGTCACCGATTTCCGGATTGAGGTCGCGGAGCCGGATGGTTACCACCAAATCCTTGTTGAGGCGATCGCCCAAGTCGGTGAGGTATCCCATGGCGTAGGGTTTCAACTCGAAATCGGTTTCGCTGCGGAAACGGTTCTGTATCCGTGCACGGATGTACACCAGGCTTCCGCTTTCCATGAATTGCTTCAGCTTGCCGTAGTCTTCGCCGAAAAGAGTGATATCGAGTTTACCGCTGAGGTCTTCCACCGTCATGCTGCCAAAAGGCTTTCCGGTTTTTGTGAACCGCGAATCGCTTTGGGTGATGATGCCGGCAAAAGCCACGTCCTTGCCGCGCAAATTGCGCAGTGCATCGGGCTGAATAAACTGATCGATCTGATGGGTGCAGAAGTTCTTGATCTCGAACCGGAAGTCGTCCAGCGGGTGACCCGAAATATAAAAACCGATCAC
>JBJTJB010000534.1:0-2009 GCA_046095245.1 Bacteroidota bacterium
AAGCTAATCCGATCGGCAATCGTCTGGGTATCATCCGTGGTTGGGACTCCAACTGGTACGGTGGTAAGAATTACTCTGAAAAGCTGGTCGAAGACGAGAAGATCCGGAAATATCTCCTGGCTCGTTTGGCCAAGGGCGGAGTGTCGCGTATCGTGATTGAGCGCACACTGAAGTTGATCACCGTTACCATTCACACGGCACGTCCGGGTATTGTGATTGGGAAAGGCGGTTCAGAAGTTGATAAGCTCAAAGAGGAAGTAAAGAAACTGACCAAGAAAGACGTTCAGATAAACATCTTCGAAATCAAGCGTCCGGAACTTGACGCGCAGCTTGTAGCCGACGGAATTGCCCGCCAGCTCGAGGCCCGTATCTCATTCCGCCGTGCCATGAAGCAATCCATCGCATCAACCATGCGTATGGGTGCCGAGGGAATCAAAGTGAATTGTGCCGGTCGCCTGGGTGGTGCGGAGATTGCGCGTACGGAGCAGTACAAAGACGGACGCGTTCCCCTGCATACCTTCCGTGCGGACATCGACTATGCACTTGCTGAAGCACTCACCACATACGGAATCATCGGTATCAAGGTGTGGATTTGCAAGGGCGAAGTATATGGTAAGCGTGACGTGTCGCCGAACGTAGGAATCGCCAGCACGCCGAAAGGTGGAGCCCGTGAGCGCGGAGAACGTAGCGACCGTGGTGATCGTGGTGGAGATCGCGGACCTCGCGGACCTCGCGGAGGAGGTGGTGGGCCACGCGGAAGAAGTAACCGTGATTGATATTAACTGAACAACTGACGAATACAGCATACACGAAAAGCAGCTGAATCATGTTACAGCCGAAAAAGACCAAATTCAGGAAGCAGCATAAAATGGTGCCCAGCGGAACCGCAACGCGCGGAACATCCCTGGCATTTGGCTCCTTTGGGATCAAATCCCTGGAGACCTGCTGGATCACTTCCCGTCAGATTGAAGCGGCCCGCGTTGCGGTGACCCGTTATATGAAACGTGAGGGTCAGATCTGGATCCGCATTTTCCCTGACAAGCCGATCACGCGCAAGCCTTTGGAAGTACGTATGGGTAAAGGAAAGGGTGCCCCTGAGTTTTGGGTGGCCACTGTAAAGCCCGGCACGGTAATCTTCGAAGCAGAAGGTGTTCCGATGGGTATTGCCAAGGAAGCTTTGCGTCTTGCGGCGCAGAAGTTGCCCGTCACCACACGATTCATCGTTCGCCCTGATTACGAAGAATAACCTGCGATCATCATGAAACAATCCATAGTAAAAGACCTTACGACCGACGAGGTTCGCGAGAAAATCAAAGAAGAACGCGCAGCTTACACCAAGCTCAAGATGGCGCATGCCGTGTCTCCGATTGAGAACCCCATGAAGATTCGCGCTGCACGCAGGGTGATTGCCCGTCTCATGACGGAACTTCGTAACCGTATGAACAACCAACAAGCTGCCGGAAACTAAACCATGGAAGCAAGATCACTTAGAAAAGAGCGGATAGGAATCGTTACATCCGTGAAGATGGACAAGTCCATAGTCGTTTCCGTGGAAGCACGTGAAAAGCACCCGATGTACGGTAAGTTCATCAAAAAGACCAAGAAGTTCATGGCGCACGACGAAAAGAACGAATGCGGCATGGGTGACACAGTTAAATTCATGGAAACACGCCCCATGAGCAAGTTAAAGCGCTGGCGTCTGGTTGAAATCGTCGAAAAAGCGAAATAATACAATCCGCTCACCCGAGCGGGCCGTTCCAAGCAACGAAAAGAAATGATACAGCAAGAATCAAGGCTTACAGTAGCCGACAACAGCGGAGCCAAAGAGGTCCTTTGCATCCGTGTGCTCGGAGGTACTGGCAAGCGTTATGCTTCACTGGGCGACAAAATTGTTGTCACTGTGAAGAACGCTCTGCCGTCCGGAAACGTGAAAAAGGGCACCGTGTCCAAGGCCGTTGTGGTCCGTGTGAATACGGAAGTTCGCCGCGAGGCCGGATCTGAGATCCGCT
>JBJTJB010000535.1:0-1400 GCA_046095245.1 Bacteroidota bacterium
CTTCAAACACACCGTGCGTGCTCGGATAGGTCACCATTACAGCAGCGAGGTTATCACGGTGCTGTTCGGCTTTGGCCTTCAGGTCTAAAAGATCGACGTTACCCTGATCGTCGCATTTTACAACAACCACATTCCATCCGGCCATGACCGCACTGGCGGGATTGGTACCGTGCGCACTTTGCGGAATCAAACAGATATTCCGGTGACCCTCTCCTTTGGAAGCCAGATAACCACGAATGGCCATCAGTCCGGCATACTCGCCTTGTGCACCCGAGTTGGGCTGCAGCGATACGGCGGCAAAACCGGTCACCTCGCAGAGATATTGCTCAAGATCGCTGATAATGCGAGCGTAGCCTAAGGTCTGCTCGCGGGGAGCAAAGGGATGCATGCGGTTCCATTCCGGCCAGCTCAAAGGAATCATTTCGCTGCTTGCGTTGAGTTTCATGGTGCATGAACCCAACGCAATCATGGAGTAGTTAAGTGATAGATCCTTACTCTCGAGTCTGTGGATGTACCGCAACATGTCGGTTTCACTGCGATAGGCATTGAAAACAGGATGGGTGAGGTAGGAGGATGTACGAGCCAATTTGCCGGAAATCGGCGAACTCAATACGCCGGACACTCCAGGCGTTTCTTTCCCCAGTGCCTGAGCGAAAACGCTCAGTATTCCTTCAACGTCTGCAGCAGAAGTCGTTTCATCCGTATTGATAACAACAGTCCCGTCACCGACGTAGCGGAAATTCATCCCGGCTGATTCTGCAAGTGATCGAAGCTTCGTTTCAATGGTAGAAGCGTTCAGAGCAACGGCATCGAAGAAATTCTGGTGCAGTGGATTCAGGCCAAGCTTCTGCAAACCCGAAGCCAGTGAAAGCGCACGCTGGTGGGTTGTGTTTGCAATGGAGCGGATTCCATCGGCACCATGATAAACGGCATACATGGATGCCATCACCGCCAGCAGTACCTGGGCTGTGCAGATATTGGAAGTCGCTTTGTCGCGTTTGATGTGTTGCTCACGCGTTTGCAAGGCCATGCGCAAGGCGGTTTTTCCCGATGCATCGATGCTTACGCCGATAATCCTTCCGGGTATATCGCGCTTGTATGCTTCGCGAGTCGCAAAATACGCTGCATGAGGACCACCATATCCCATTGGAACTCCGAAACGCTGTGTGGAACCGACAACAACATCGGCACCCCATTCTCCCGGAGGAGTGATCAGGGCCAATGAGAGGATATCTGCAGCAACGACCACCCGAATTCCCATGGCATTGCAACGGGCAGAGAAGCCTGAATAGTCGTTTACACAACCGGTAGCGCCTGGCAACTGCAGAAGCGCCCCGAAACAGCCTTCTGGAATTGCAGCTTCATCGGGCATTCCGTACACCAGCTCGATTCCAAGCGGT
>JBJTJB010000536.1:0-3917 GCA_046095245.1 Bacteroidota bacterium
GTGGATTTCTCGCCCGAGGCCATTGCTGCAGCACGCACGCTCAGTGCCGAAACGGGGATACAGGCTGAGTTCCTGTGTTGTGCGCTTTACGACCTACCGCAACACCTGAATGCACAATTCGATGTGGTCTTTACGAGCTACGGCACCATTGGCTGGCTACCCGATCTGGATGCCTGGGCGGCAATCGTTGCTCACTTTCTGACGCCCGGTGGCCGATTCGTGATGGCCGACTTTCACCCTTTCATCTGGATGTTTGACCAGACCTTTAGCCAGCTGACCTACGATTATTTCAACACCGGGTCCATTGTTGAGGAAGAAGAAGGCAGCTATGCCGACCGCGCCGCTCAAACCAGCGGCAGGAACATCACCTGGAACCATCCCCTGAGCGAGACCTTGGGTAGCCTATTGAATAAGGGCCTGGTTATCAAGCGATTTGAAGAATACGACTACTCGCCTTATCCTTGTTTTGCCAACCTGCGGCAGGACGGGCCGGGCGTTTTCCGCTTTCGAACCTTTGAGCACCAGGTTCCGGTGGTGTTTGGATTGCTTTGCAACAAGTCATCCTAAGTGCTTGTTTTTTAGGACAATAGCCCAAAGACTGCCGATACACCAGTCTGACATGATTATGAAGACAAACAACCTTCAATGATAAAAGTCTGTGCATAAAAATTCCTGCACTTAGTACACAACTAACATACTTTAGTACCCAAATCAAACCACCATGAAAAAACAGGTTCAACTCTTCAGGCTATGTTGCCTCTTTGTGCTAATCGTAATTGCAGCTAGCGGGGCCTTTGCACAATCGTTTACATTAACTGCGGGCCCGCAGCAGACGCTCAACCCGGTAAGGGATGGGAAAACGTGCACGTTTGTGTTGACTGTTACAAGACAAACGGGCAACTTAAATAACATTAGCTTTTCGATCGCACAATCGTCTAGTAACTTAATAGGATCTATAGCCCCAACAACCACAGGCACAGGAGTTACCAGCAACTCAGTAACATGTACTCTCACTGTTGACGTGCTGAACAACACCCCCGCTGGCACTTACAGCCTGACTGTAAATGCATTCAAAGCTCAAAATAATCAGGTCAATCAGGTAATAAATGTCAACGTCTGCAACGTCATCTCCAGCAACCCCCAGGCACAAACAGCCTGCGAGGGAACACCCGCTAGTTTCAGTGTGACAGCAGCCGATCCGACCGGTGCCACCTACCAGTGGAGAAAAAATGGCGTGAATTTAACTGCAGGCCCTGCCTACACGGGTGTGAATGCAAGTACACTCACCATCAACACTGTTGCCTTAGGCGATGCCGGAAATTACGACGTGATTGTAAGCAATAGCTGCGGAACCGATACGTCTTCGGCAGCAGCACTTACGGTAAACACCCCACCGACGGTAAGTTGCCCTGCCACCTCACTCTTGTTCGTGCCCGACCCCGGACAATGCGGACAAAACGTGAGCTATTCGGCTACTGCCACCGGCACGCCCACACCAACCCTTTCGTACAGCCCCGCTCCGGGTTCTTATTATCCTGTTGGATCCTATAGCGCTACAGCTACGGCAACGAATGCATGTGGTTCAGCAAACTGCCAGATCAGTTTTAAAGTTGCAGAAAATATAGATCCCGTTGTACAGAAATGCGTGGACCCCATCACCCAATGCGACCCGCAAGTGTTCTGGACAGCCCCTCTTTTTACAGACAACTGCGGCATTCAAACTATTGTTTCCACTCATACTCCAACCAGCACGTTTCCATTGGGAACAACTCAGGTCACCTACACAGCCTACGATTCCAGCGGAAACAGCGTAAGTTGCAGCTTCGATGTCACCATCACGGCACCTCCACTGTGGTATATTGATGCAGACAGTGATAGCTACGGAAGCACGGCCAGCAGCCAGGTGTCCTGCACCCAACCTTCAGGTTACGCAGACAATTCCGGCGATTGCAATGACAACAACGCAGCCATCAACCCTGGCGCAACAGAGATTTGCGACAACATCGATAACGACTGTGACGGTTCTGCAGACGATGGTCTGACCTTCGTGGATTACTATACCGACGCTGACGGCGATACCTACGGAACCGGTGCAGCACAATCGCTGTGCAGCAATCCCGGAGCCGGTTTTGCAACCCAAGCGGGCGATTGCGATGACAACAATGCAGCCATCAACCCTGCTGCAACAGAGATTTGCGACAACATCGATAACGACTGTGACGGTTCTGCAGACGACGGTCTGACTTTCGTGGATTACTATACCGACGCTGATGGCGATACCTACGGAACCGGTGCAGCACAATCGCTGTGCAGCAATCCCGGAGCCGGTTTTGCAACCCAGGCGGGCGATTGCACTGACAACAACGCAGCCATCAACCCTGGTGCTACAGAGATTTGCGACAACATCGATAACGATTGCGATGGTGCGGTAGATTCTGCTGATCCGAACTTTGTAGACACGACTGCCCCTGTAGCTCCTTCCATTGCGAATGCCACCGGCGAGTGCAGTGTAACAGTTACCGCTCCAACAGCCACCGACAACTGTGCCGGCAGCGTAACAGGAACAACAGCTGATCCGTTGAGCTACAGTGCTCAGGGTACATACACCATTACCTGGACTTTCGATGACGGCAACGGAAACAGCTCAACAGCTACACAGAATGTGATTGTGGATGACGTAACGGCTCCTGTAGCTCCTTCAATTGCTGATGCAACGGGCGAGTGCAGCGTAACGGTAACGGCTCCAACTGCCACCGACAATTGTGCCGGAACGATTACCGGTTCAACTCGTGACCCCTTAACCTACTCCGCGCAAGGTACCTATACCATTACATGGGAATTCAACGATGGAAACGGGAATACATCAACTGCTATCCAGAACGTCATTGTGGATGACGTGACTGCTCCTATAGCTCCGACCCTTGCGAATGCTACCGGCGAGTGCAGTGTAACAGTAACCGCTGTTCCAACAGCCACCGACAACTGTGCCGGAACGATTACCGGTTCAACACGCGACCCCTTGACCTACACGACGCAAGGTACGTATACCATTACCTGGGAATTCAACGATGGAAACGGAAACACGTCTACGGCGACCCAAACCGTGATTGTGGATGACGTCACCGCTCCTCTAGCTCCAGCGATTGCCGATGCCACCGGCGAATGCAGCGTAACGGTTACCGCTCCGACAACGACTGACAACTGCGTTGGTAGCGTGACCGGAACAACGGCTGATCCGCTGACCTACAGCGCTCAGGGAACATACACCATTACCTGGAGCTTCAACGACGGCAACGGAAACACGTCTACGGCTACCCAGACCGTCATCGTTGATGACGTGACCGCTCCTGCAGCTCCAACGATTGCCGATGCCACCGGCGAGTGCAGCGTAACGGTAACTGCTCCAACTGCCACCGACAACTGTACCGGTAGCGTAACGGGAACAACGGCTGATCCGTTGTCCTACAGCACTCAAGGAACCTATACGATCACCTGGACATTCAACGATGGCAACGGCAACTCATCTACGGCTACGCAGACCGTGATCGTGGATGACATGACCGCTCCTGTGGCTGCATGCAAAAACGCCACGATTTACCTGAATGCAGCGGGGCAAGCCAGCCTATCGGTAGCTAATATCGACAACGGCAGCAGCGACAACTGCGGAATCAGCAGCAGTTCCCTGAGCCAGACATCATACAACTGCGCCCACCTAGGCAGTAACAGCGTTAGCCTACAGGTAACGGATGTAGGCGGAAATACACACTCCTGCACTGCAACCGTGAGTGTCCTGGATACCATCCGTCCCACCATTGCCTCCATCGGCACCATAACGGCAACGTATGACCCTGCACTGTGCGGCGCAACGGTTAGTTATGGACCGGTTTCGTACAGCGATAACTGCGGAGCAAGCCTGG
>JBJTJB010000537.1:0-1343 GCA_046095245.1 Bacteroidota bacterium
ACAATATCATTGGAAACAGCCGCAGCGGTCCGAACCTGCCTACGTTGATTTCCGGTAGCGTGTTTAACAACAACACCATTCAGAACATCAACCCGGCATCCGATTACTACTCCAATCTTGCAGGTGCTTATCTGGGCGTTGTCAATTCCACAGTCTCTGGCAACGTTTTCCAGAACATTGGCGGTACTGCATGCCTTGTGATTGCAGGTGGTCGCTCAGCTGATCCGACCTACTTCCCCGCTTCGAACAATTCGACAATCAGTAACAATAGCTTCAGCTACAACGATCAGGCACTTTCTTCACTGGCAGGGTATACCTCTGCCATTTTGGTTGAACCCAATACGGTGTCGGCTGCAGTCAATGTCAACGGATGGCTTACCGGCCGTCAGGCCGGAACTACCGGTGCCGTTGCGTCAAGCGTTACCGTTTCTAACAATTCGTTCTCAAATGGCGGATTCAACACATCGGTTCCTGCTTACTCTTTTTCCCAGGAAAGTGTGGGCGAAACCCTTTCTGCTTCCTGTAACTGGTACGGCTCTTCCGCCGGTCCCGGTTCTTCTATCTCCGGCTCAGTAACCTCCAGCCCCTGGTTGGTAAGCGGAACAGACACCGATGGCTCTGCCAAAGGTTTCCAGCCCGCAACCGGCACATGTACTGGAATGCCATTCATCGCTTCTGCCACATCCACCGCTGCCACCTGTGCTGCCGGTGGTTCAGTCGATTTATCGGTAAGCGGTGGAACGGCTCCCTACACCTACAGCTGGAGCAATGGTGCTTCTTCTGAGGACCTGAGCGGTGTTACCGGTGGAACGTATTCTGTTACCGTAACTGACAATGCCGGTGCAACCACCACGGCCTCTGCAGTGGTAAGCTATCTGCCCGTTTCCAACGCCAACAGCGGCTTAAGCTATGCCACCATTCAGGCGGCCATCAACGCGGCTTTAGCCAATGATGTGATCAATGTATGTGCTGGAACGTATTCCGAAAACCTTACCATCAACACAAGTGGTCTTAACATCAAGGGTCCGAACAGCGGTCTGAACAATGCCAACGGCACACGTGTGGCGGAGGCGATCATCACCTCTGCTTCGTCCACCACTTCGCTCATTGCAGTTGGTAGCGGTGTAACCAGTTATACCATTGATGGCTTCAAGCTGGTGGGTGCTAATTACACATCACCGAGTACTGCACCGAACCAAGGCAACATCATCTGGGCCAGCGGTGCAACACAAAGCAACATCTTGAACAACATACTGGAGATTTCCAGTAGCTTGACTGGCACCAAGCGCTATGTATGGCTTGGTGGACCTTCTGCAAGCCTTAGCGGAAATACATCCATCTCC
>JBJTJB010000538.1:0-2017 GCA_046095245.1 Bacteroidota bacterium
GGGATTACCGGTCACATTTCACCGGGCGTTTGATCGCTGTGTGGAACCAGTCAGTGCGCTCGATTCACTAATGCACCATGGTGTACGCCGTGTATTATCGAGTGGTGGAACATCAGCTGCTTCCGAGTCGGTTGATCGACTATGCGCATACCAGGTACATTGCGGTGAACAATTGACTGTGCTGGCCGGTGGAGGCGTTCGATCATCGAACGTCAATACGTTGCTCAGATCCGGACAGCTTCGGGAGGTCCATACAGCTGCAATCGTATCCCAATCACAGTGTGAAGGACACTACCGAGCGGATCAACACGAGTTGGAATCGCTGCTGGCTGAGATAGGTAGTAAGGAAAAGGGAAATTGACTCAACGCACCAGGAAAAACTTACCTGTATACGTGCTTTGCTTTTCGCAAAGATCGGTGGCTTCTACGCGAAAGACATAGACCCCTTCTGGTGCATCCGCTCCATTGAGGGTTCCGTCCCATCCTTTCCCGAGCTCCTCACTCACAAAAACAGGCTCGCCCCAGCGGTTGAAAATGCTAAAGCGGATTTTTGAAGCAGCGATCCAAATGGGGTAAAAGCGCTCGTTCTTGTCATCCCCGTTCGGGGTAAAGGCATTGGGTGTCCACAACCTGAAATCCTGTTCAACCTGCATGGATTTCTCGATGGAGTCGCGGCAGCCGATGCGTGATACCGCCAGCAGACTTACCGTGTATTCATCCCCCTCGTAATAATAATGTTCGGGGTTCGTTTCTGTGGAGAATTGTCCGTCACCGAAATCCCAGAGGTAGGAATAGCCATTTACGGTCTGGTTTCGGAAATCGATGGTGGCCGAACTTGGACAATCTTTCGGAATCGCCAGAAAGTCCGGAATGGGGTTCTCTTCTACAACCACTTGTACCTGCTGATTCACTTGCGATGAACAGGCCGGCTGACTGGACGATGTAACACCAGTGACAGTGTAAATGAACGTTCCTGGCTGATCGGTCGGCGCCGGAATACTGGCAGTGCCATTGTTTCCGGAAACTGCCTGTCCGGCCATTCCGTTCACGGTGTATTCAAAGGTGTATGGGCCAACACTGTTCCCTCCATTCAAGGTGATGAGCGGAGAATTACCATTCACACACACGCGGGCATTTCCACTGATACTGGCTGTTGGGGCAGGTATGGTTTGTACCGCAGTGGGTACATCTACCGTATCCTTGCAGCCGAACTGAGACTCGACCGTCAGTCGAACGGCATGACTTCCTGGATTCGTCCAGCAAACACGCGGGTTAGGCGAATTCGAGTTCAGGGGATTACCGTTTTGGAATTGCCAAAGTCGTTGGCTGATGGCCCCATCGGGCGAAACGGAGTTATCAATGAACGTGTGACAAAATGGGGTACACCCTATTCCCGGAGCTGTGAACGCAGCCTCCGGTTTCCGATAGACATACACGGGACGGGTCACTGATGATGAACATCCTGCAGCTGTAACAACGGTCAGTTGTGCGGTATGTCCACCGGGCGGATAAAGTACCGAAGGGTTGTTACCTGAAGCAGTAGCGGGCGAGCCTCCAGTGAAGGTCCAGTTACGGGTTACAATCGGATCGCTTGCGGCTGCTGTCGACTGATCCGTCATCACCACAGGCAAACCATCACACACCGAATCGGTCAGGAAGGAGGCATTTACACCGCTGCCGGCAATTGAAACGGATTGATTACTGACGGAAGTGCATCCGCTGGAATAGGTAACGGTTAGTGTAGCCGTATAATTTCCGGGAGTCGGGTAATTCACACTCGCATTCTGGGTATTGGCACTGGCCGGAGAGCCTCCCGGAAAACTCCAGTTCCAGGCCGTTGGTACACTTGTACCGCTCGCCGTACTTGTTCCGGCAAAATTGATCGGATTACAAACTCCGCTGTATGTAAATGCCGGTGTATTGAGTTCAGGGGTGTATGCCATGACGAACCCACAGCCATCGGCTGTAGTCACCAATACCTTGATCGTGTCACCCTGAGAGGGAGTCAGCGTAACGC
>JBJTJB010000539.1:0-4008 GCA_046095245.1 Bacteroidota bacterium
ATTTGGTTTTGTCACCTCCCCAATCAGGATCAGCGCAGCTAATCCGGAAAATTTGATTGCGGCAGCGGCAGATGCTTGCATCTGCATGGATAAATCCCGCAACCTTAGATATGCAGCATGTGCCGGTTTTTGCAGCAGCAGCAGCAGATGAGAATAGCCCATCCGCATTAGGGCCAAACGCACAACTTGAAATGATGGCTGTTGTGTAGGCATTTATAGGTGGTGGTATTTCAAAAACACTGAACCTTCCCGGAAGCGCTTCAAGGGAATCGATAGCAGATTGCTTTCTTGCTGCCTGGCGCCTGGGATTTAAGTCAATCGCTGTCTATAGGGCAGGTTCTAAAGTATTTGAGCCCATATCTGTAGCCGAAGATGCGGGTTGTGCTTCCTGCTTATAAAAGAAAGGGGCGGATATCCGCCCCTTTCTTTTGTCGTTGAAGAAATCACTCGCTCACACTGAATACAATATTCGGGAGTTTGATTTCCTGTCCGTCTTTGCCGGTTCCGCTCACATCTTTCATGAATACCGTATCGCCGGGCTTCATTTGGTCGATCGCTTTGCGCCCCAGGATGGGGATTCCGTTGTTCGCGATTCCGAAGTCGCGCGATTGCATCGGTGATTTGTTGATGACCGTGAAGTTGAATTGCTTGAGTTCAAACACCTGTTCGTTGTCGCAGGTGACCTTCAAAGGCAAAAAGTTAGCCCAATCCTGAATGGTTGTGAGTGGAAGTTTAGCGGAACGGCTACTGTCATCGGGCAGAGTACAAAAGTTCAGTTTTCTCACAGGCTGCGCCTTGGCGGTTGTGGGCTGTGGTTTGGCAGCAGGTTTTTTAGCCTGTTGCGCAAAGGAAGTCTGAGTTATAAGACCGAGTATCAGGCAAAGAAGAAATGCGTTTTTCATGGGTATAGGATTTATCCAAAGATAGTTATCGGATGGATTTTCAACCTGCAAGCTCGGCCATTGTGGCCGCAGTGATTCCAGCTTCAAAACCCTTGTTGCCGTATTTGCCTCCAGCCCGTTCGAGTGCCTGGTCGAGTGTATCGGTAGTTAAGACGCCGAAAATGACCGGTTTTCCATAAACGACAGTGAGTTGCGTTAAGCCGTTGGCTACTGCATGACAAATAAAATCGAAGTGACGCGTTTCCCCCTGAATTACTGCCCCAAGGCAGATGATTGCATCGGGGGGAGAAGCGCTTCGCAAAAGCAAAGAAGCACCCGCAGTGAGTTCATAACTCCCCGGTACGTCAACAATGCGGATGTTTTCCGTTTTGGCACCGGTCTTATGCAAAGCTTCCAGTGCTCCATTCTTTAACTTGAGTGTAACCTCTTGGTTCCATGAAGAAACAACAATGCCGAACCGGAACGGTTCGGCATTGGGAAGTTTTTCGGGAACGTGTGATAAGTGCTGATGTGCAGATGACATGCGATCAGTTACTGCTGTTGGTCATGGACTCAGCACGTCCGATGTATTTCTCGATTTCACGCGACTCCGTACTGAAAGGGTAGTCAGCCTTGATCCTATTATAGATTTCGAGTGAACCCGCATAGTCTTTGTTCATCTCAAGAACGAAGGCTTTCTTCATCAGGAAAAGTGGGGTGGTGAAGTTGTTCTCGTCATAGGAAACGGCTTTGTCGAAATAAGATGCCGCTTCGTCGTTGTTGCCCAACTCGAGGTAAGCACCGCCTATAGCACCCAAGGCCAAGGCTCCGGTGATATCATCCTCAGCATCATAACTTTTAAGTGCGTCGATTGCGGCTTGGTAGTCACCTTTCTTCAAAAGACTCATGCCCAGATAGTATTGTGCAAGGTTACCGGAGGGAGCTGAGCCGTAGTTGTCCACAATCTCCTGAAAACCAGGGTAAGAACCGTCACCATTAATGGCCAGGTTAATGCTGTCCTGGCCGAAGTATTGCTCGGCAATGAACATCTCCTGTTGAGCTTGTTCTTCCTGTGGTTTAACGATGAACTGATTGTAGCCCAGGTAGGCAAGTACTACACCCAGTATTGAAAGGCCGATAATGCTAAGGCTCTTTTTGTTTTCACGGACATATGACTCGGCGCGATCGATGCTTTCGTTGATTTCAAGGCCGGATTTTTGTTCCTCTGACATGATATAAAATGCGATTTGAGGCGCAAAGATAGTCGATTTCAGGTAGTCGCGAAAGTGCTCCGGGCTGGTTTTCAACCTGTTTTTAGCCTTTCAGAAGACGCTCTTTTATGTTTTCACAGGCCTGCTCGAGCAGGAGGTATACGTCCCTGAAGCCATCCAGCTCTCCAAACCAGGGGTCGGGAACGCCCGCTCCGCCCATACCGGCAAAGTCCAGTATACGGTGGATTTTGTGTGCCGCGTGTTCAGGGGCTATTTTTAGCAGGTCCAGTCTGTTTTGCTCATCCATGGCAAGGATGAGGTCGAATTGTTCAAAGTCGGCCGAAACAACCTGTCTGGCCCGCTGGGAGCTTATGTCAATTCCAAATTCACGTGCGGTGGCAACGGATCGACGGTCGGGTGCTTCCCCGGCATGCCAGTTGCCGGTACCTGCTGAGTCAATGATGATGTAAGGTTGACTGGAAAGCTTCTCCCGAAGGATTCCTTCGGCCAAAGGCGATCGGCATATGTTGCCGAGGCAAACGAACAGGATTTGCATAAAAAAATCCCGGCGCTGGGCCGGGATCTGATTTGGTTTATCGGGATAGGTTGATTCGTTTTTGCAAATCGGCTACCTGTGCCTTGAATTTCTTGTCGGTGTCAATCAGGTTGTTGACCGTTCGGCATGCGTGCAGTACGGGTGCATGGTCCTTGCCACCACAGTGCAGTCCGATGTTCGAAAGGGATGATTTGGTCAGTTGCTTGCTGAAGTACATAGCCAATTGACGGGCCTGAACGACTTCGCGCTTGCGGGTTTTGGATTTCAATACCTCCAGTGGAAGTTCGAAGTAGTCGCAAACGATTTTCTGGATATAATCGATTGAGATCTCGTGAACCGTGTTCTTCACGAACTTGTCAATCATTTGCTTGGCAAGCTCCAGGGTAATCGGTTTTTTGTTGAGGCTTGATTGGGCGATAATGGATACAAGAGCACCTTCAAGTTCACGAATGTTATTGGTGATACTCAATGCAATGTATTCAGTTATCTCATTGGATAGTTCAATGCCGTCAACATACATTTTCTTGCGGAGAATGGCAATACGGGTTTCCAAATCGGGTACCTGAAGGTCTGCCGATAAGCCCCATTTGAATCTGCTTAGAAGACGCTGCTCCATGTTTTGCAAATCGACCGGAGGCTTGTCGCAAGTCAAAATGATCTGCTTGTTGTTCTGGTGCAGGTGATTGAAAATGTGGAAGAAAACGTCCTGTGTTTTTTCCTTTCCGGTGAAGAACTGGATATCGTCGATAATCAGCACATCCATCATCTGATAGAAATGCACGAAATCGTTCTGGCTGTTGTTTTTCACCGCATCAACAAACTGATGCATGAACTTTTCACTCGGAACGTAGAGTACGGTCTTGTTCGGAAAATTATTCTTGATTTCGATTCCGATGGCATGGGCCAAATGGGTCTTTCCCAATCCAACACCTCCGTAAATCAAGAGGGGATTGAAGGATGTTCCACCCGGCTATTGCGCTACTGCAAATCCTGCCGAACGTCCAAGCCGGTTGCAATCACCTTCAACCAGGTTTTCAAAGGAATAATTCGAAATCAACTGGGAGTCAATGTCAATCTTCTTGAGACCCGGGATGATAAACGGATTACGGATACCGCCGCTGATTTGCTGTGGCATTGGCACCGAGGGGTTTTTCAAACCGCTGTTCCCTTTTGCAGGAAGTTTAACCGTGTAGGGTTTCTCGGCCTGGCTGGCTGTTTCCATCAGGATGGAATACTCCAAACGGCCTTCAGTGCCTAATTCCCGCTTGATGGTTTTCCGTAGCAAACCGATGTAATGCTCCTCTAGCCATTCATAAACGAACTGGCTGGGAACTTCAATGGTCAAGGTATTCTGTTCAAG
>JBJTJB010000540.1:0-5117 GCA_046095245.1 Bacteroidota bacterium
GCCTGAACCAGACCCAGCATACAGCGTCCCAATGTTGTTTTACCACACCCTGATTCTCCTACGAGTCCGAGCGTCTCACCACGAAATACATCGAATGAAATCCCATCAACTGCCTTGAAACGGGACGAAGGACCGAACAGGGAAGTTTTGCGACCTGTGTAAGTAACGGAGAGTTGCCGAACGGAAAAGACCGCATCCTCAGCTTTCCGTAATGGAGACTTCTCCTCACGTTTCTTCTGTTTACCGCTTGTTGTGCTTAGCTCAGCCGGATTTTCGGCCGCGTTGAGAAAATCAGACATCACCGGAAGCCTTGCCTTTTCAAGATTGATGGAAGGCCTGCAGGCAAGGAGTCCGCGCGTATACGCATGTTGGGGGTTCTTGAATACCTCATCAACCGACCCCTGCTCAACCGGAATCCCACGGTACATCACCAACACATCATCTGCGATGTGCTTCACCACACCAAGATCATGGGTAATGAATACCATACCCATTCCTGTTTCAGCCTGCAATTCGCGGAGCAATTCGAGAATGGATGCCTGCACCGTCACATCCAGGGCTGTTGTCGGTTCATCGGCAATCAACACATCCGGCTTGCAACAAATCGCCATCGCAATCATCACCCGTTGCTTTTGCCCACCACTAAGTTCGTGCGGGTATCGGGAAACCATCTTCTCCGGATCGGGAAGTCTTACCTTCCTGAATGTGTTTACAACCTCGGCCATTGCTGCCTTCCGGCTCAGGCCCTTGTGGAGCATGAGTGCTTCTGCCACCTGTTGACCGCAGGTATGAACAGGATTCAGACTCGACATAGGCTCCTGAAAAATCATGGCGATTCGACTGCCCCGTATGGACCGCAAATACTGCTCGTCTGATTTCAGCAAGTCATGAGCAATCGTTTCACCCGGCGATGAATACAGGATTTCGCCATGTGTCGCCCTTCCTCCCGCCTGCCGGATCAAGCCCATAATGGCCAAAGACGTCACCGATTTCCCAGAACCCGATTCTCCAACAATACTCAGTGTCCGGCCCGCCTCCACCCGAAACGATACGTTGCGAATGACCTCGTGGGGTTCGGATGGTTTGCCGAATGCCACAGCCAGTTGCCGAACCTCCAACAATGTGTTTACCGCTTCTGGACGCTGCTCCATGTGCTTTCAAAATTATCAGCGTTACACATGTGGGGAACACAGCCGGGCAGGCACTTTACTCACAGCATGGCATGAAAAAAAAGGCGGCACCCTGGGGCACCGCCTTTCTTGATTGATTCGATTCGGATTACTCCACGATCACGCGGATATTCTCAACATGGTCGGCAGTACGGAACTGAAGCGTGTAGATTCCTGAAGCAAGGCTGCCAACTGAGAGTTCGATTTTGTTCGAACCTTCATCGGCATTGCGGTTCTCAACAACGACCAGGCGTCCGGCAGCATCCATCATGGATACAAGCACATCCTGGTTCTTGTCGCTGGTGAAGCTTACGTTCAGGAGATCGCTGGCAGGGTTCGGATAAGCGAACACATTGAGTGCAGATCCTTCGCCTTCACGTGCACACTGGATTACGCTGATTCCGGTCTTGGCACGGGAAGCACCAGTACCGCATGCGTTGGTAGCACGTACGCTGAGCGTCAAACCAGAGCCGGGGCTTGAACCACCACGAACCTGCAGGATCTTGGTTCCCTGACCAGCAAGAATGGTGAAGCCGGTAGGCACATTCCAAGTGTACGTTGATGCACCCACAACAGTAGCCACATCGTAGTTCACGATTCCGTTTGTACATACAGCACTCGGTCCGTTGATTACTCCGGGGATACCAGGAGCACCGATAACCGTAGCCGAGCGTGCAGAACCGGTTCCGCAACCATTGGTAGCAGCAACA
Organism: Bacteroidota bacterium; assembly: GCA_046095245.1. Taxonomy (GTDB): domain Bacteria; phylum Bacteroidota; class Bacteroidia; order AKYH767-A; family OLB10; genus JAJTFW01. Next base: position 1,880 of record JBJTJB010000540.1, read on the forward strand.
GTGATGTTACCGGTTGTGAAGTTTCCGGCGAAGTTCACTGAGATGGTAGCACTTCCCTGACCAGATACGATTGTAGCGCCGGCAGGAACAGTCCAATTGTAACCTGTGGCATTGCTAACTGAAGCAGCCGTGAAGGTTACACCGCTGGCACCGCAAACACCGGTAAGCTGGCCACTAATACTGGCAGGGGTGAGCGGGTTGTTGAGGATTACGTTGCGAGTACGAACTGGTCCGCTACCACAAGCGTTGGAAGCATTAACTGTTACTGTACCGCCTGTGAATCCGGCTACAAACTGAACCTGGATGATGTTGGTCAGGTTACCACCAACGATGGATGCACCGGCAGGAACGGTCCAGTTGTAGAACTGGGCACGTGCTACAGGGCTCACAGAGTAGGTCACAATGTCACCAGGACATACACGAGCAGCACCGGAAATTGAAGGAGGTGTTACTGGCGCAGAAATCTGAACTCCAATTGCAACACATGAAGTAGTACCTGAACCGCAATCATTGCTGGCAGTTACACAGATGTTACCAGACACGCCGGCCTGAACTACGCTGTTTGGCCAGCGCACAGAGAGTGAAGTTGTTCCCTGACCTGAAACCACATCCGTACCAGAAGGAACAGTCCAGTTGTACGAAGTAGCACCCGCTACAGGAGCGATAGAATAGGTGAACACATTGCCACCAGGGCTACAGATTGAAGTAGTACCAGAAACAGGACCTGCGTTCGGAACATCATTGATGGTGATATCCATCGTGCTGCTTTCAGCAGGGCACTGGAATGGAGCGTTGGTAGTCAGCGTAAGAGTCACTGATCCTGCAGCGATATCAGCTGCGCCAGGGATATAAGTGGCACTCATGGTGCTTGCATTCGGAGAGAATGTTCCGTCACCGCTGGTTGACCAGGTAGCTGTTGATGCACCGCCACCGAAACTTCCGCTCAGTGAAGCGTTGTCACCGGCACAGATCGTCTGGTTGGCTCCGGCGCTAACTGTAGCAGGATTCAAGCATCCGCAACCTTCATCAATCTGACCATCGCAGTTGTTGTCGATGTTGTCGTTGCACACTTCAGTAGCAGCAGGGTTGATCGCATTATAGTTGTCGTCGCAATCGCCGTTGTCAGTAACGTAGCCTGAAGGAGCACCTGTACAAGTGGCCTGGCTGTCATTCGGGTTACCGTAGCCATCACCGTCGGCGTCTGCATAGTATGTTACAGAGTTGTCAATCACAAGTGAAAGAATCTCTGTATGGCATCCGCTTACAGAGCTGTAAGTTCCACTCTGCGTGTATGTATTGCTATTTACTGACCAGGTGTAGCTATCACAACCTGTAGCACTCGTAGTATTGGAAGTAGACGCAGTGATGGTCAGGTTAAGTACATAGTCCTGGCAGTTTGCATAATACGAATAGGTACCGGAGGCAGTGTATGACTGACCATTCTGAGCCCAGGTGTAGCTGTCACATGCAGAAGCTGTGGTAACAATTGCAGCGGCAGGAGAACCGGTTACAACCCACTGACAAGTCGTACCATTGAAGGTAGCCGTCTCATAGCAAGCGATTGAAGGAGCAGCAGGCTGAGTGCCCGTTACATCCCACTGACAGGTCGTACCGTTAAAGGTTGCAGACTGATAGCATGCCAGGGAAGGCTGTGCCGGCTGTGTGCCCGTTACATCCCACTGACAAGTCTGACCATTGAAGGTAGCTGTCTCGTAGCAAGCGATAGAAGGCTGAGCAGGCTGAGTGCCGGTTACATCCCACTGACAGGTTACACCGTTGAAGGTGGCGGTTTGATAGCAAGCCAATCCCGTTGGGGCGGCAGGCTGAGTACCGGTGACGTCCCACTGGCAGGTTGTGCCATTGAAAGTAGCCGTTTCATAACAAGCAAGTCCCGTTGGGGCAGCAGGCTGCGTTCCGGTAACGACCCACTGACAAGTGGTGCTGTTGAAGGTTGCGGTTTGATAACACGCCAACGTTGGTTGCTGAGGCTGTTGGGTGACTGTGAGGTTCAGCACTTCTGTTGCACAACCCGATGTGGATGAGTAAGATCCGCTCTGGGTGTATGTCTGTCCGTTTACAGACCAAGTGTAGCTTACGCAGGCAGAAGCAGAAGTGGTGTTGGTGGTTACGGCAGAGCCGCCTTGCACTGTGTATGTACCAGTTGCAGAACAACCACCGCTGGCAGTAGTAACAGTAACAGTGTAGGTACCGGCAGAAAGTCCGCTGAGGTCTTCTGAGGTTGCGCCGTTACTCCATGCAATAGAGAAAGGGGAAGGACTACCACCCGTGATGGTCAGATTAATCGCCCCATTACTTCCGCCCTGACACGTTACGTTGGTAACAGAAGCAGAGAGTGTAGGATTGGAGCAAGAAGGCGCATTCAGCACGGGGTTCGTTGTATTCACGTTCATCGTAATGGTACCGATGCAGTTTGCAGCCGGGTTACCAGAAACACCGTTGATACACAAAGGCAGGTTGGTACTATTGGAATACACGTTCACACCAGTACGCGTACTGGAGGTAGAGGAAGTAACACTGATTGTAACGTTCGGCGTAACAGAGGCGAAGGCCACTGAATTGATCATACGCAAACGACCAACCTTGGTACCACCGCTGAGCGGAGAAACCGTACCGGCAGCGATGATCGAACCATTTCCAGCACCCGGTGCCGCAGGAGATGCAATACGCAACTGGGAAGCGTTGTTTGTGGTGTTGATAGTTGTTTGCAACTGAGCCGGATTGGTCAGCTGAGTGGAACCAGCAACCCAGGAGGCCGTCAGGGTTCCGCCATTCTTGATGGCCACATTGTAGTTGAATCCGTACTGGTGGCCGGCCATTTCGAAGGTCGAGCCGCTGGTACTGATTACGTAGACATCGAACTGGTATTCGTTCGGTGCTACCTGCGCGTCGTTTGTGACGAGGATTGCTGCCTGGGGCTGAGCAAAACTCACCTTACTGATCAGAGTGCAGCAAAGCACCAGGAACAGCAGTTTCAGATTTGTAATTTTTGCAGTCATAGGTTATTGTGGTGTTAATTTCAGTTTCTATTTTGGATCGCAGAGTTGCCTTTCCGCGGAGTACGTTGATTTGGTGAAGCCATGGGTGCCCCAGAGATAGGACTGATGACCCCGACGAAGTTGAACATATTGTTGTAAAGGAATCCCTGATCAAGAAGATCAACGACGGCATCCCCGTTCAAATCGGTTACTACATATCCAAAAGTGAAGTTGAACATATC
>JBJTJB010000541.1:0-10880 GCA_046095245.1 Bacteroidota bacterium
GCAGCGTACACATCCTGATCAATCCCGGAAGCGCGGCATATTTCGGGACGGATGCGTCCGGCACGGGCTAGTTCTCGTCGGTCCCAAGTCATGCGGATGGCGGTACCGAAAGTCGCATCCTCCACGGCTTCAACCCGGATAGCTCTCCGACCAGTGGGGAGAACAGCATCCAGAAGTGCGTCAATGCTTGCCCGCAATCGGTACAAGTCGACTTTGCCGGCTTTCCCCTTCCAGTGTTCACGGTGAATGGGGCCTGTCAAATAAATCCCTATACGGGGGGATTCGACGTATTGTGTTTCGGTTTTCGAATACACCTTGCCGAACTCAAAAAACTGCAACACATCCTGTTTACGGTTCAGGTTGTGTGCAATTGCTTCTAAAGCACCGGGCAGCATACTGTGGCGCATAATGGACAGGTCGGTCGATAAGGGATTCAGTAACTCGACTGGAGACCCTTCCATTCCACCAGTAATCTGTGTGTGTATTTTGGAAATAAGGCTCTTGGTCAGGATCTCACGGTAGCCCATACCCGAAAGTTGCAAGGCAGCGCGCTCAAATACCTGTTCAGGATCCGGATGTTGGGTCTTTCCGGGTGTAATGCTCAATCGCTCGGGTAGCGGAATGGCGTTATAGCCATAGATGCGTAGGATTTCCTCCACCACATCAGCAGGCCGGGTTACATCCACTTTGAACGCCGGGACCTCCAGTCTGAGCGCATCCGGGCCGGCATCGGATACGGTAATTCCAAGATCGGTTAGTATGCGAATGACAACATCACGTGGAATAACGGCACCGATCAGATTGTTCACCCCTGCTAAATCCAGTGAAATGACACGCGGTGGAACCGATGCAGGATATAAGTCGGTGATGCGAGAAGCAATGCGAGCTCCTGCAACCTGACAAAGCAAGTCGACCGCACGTTTGAGTGCATAAACGGTGATTTCGGGATCCGATCCACGCTCAAAACGGAATGACGAATCAGTATGCAATCCATGCTGACGCGCCGACTTTCTGACGGCTACAGGATTGAAACAGGCGCTTTCAAGAAATATGCGGGTTGTAGTGTCCGTCACTCCGGATTGCTTACCGCCATATACACCGGCAATGCAGAGTCCGCCTGTTTCATCGGATATCATCAGTTCTTCGCCGCTTAACTGAATACTGTTACCATCCAACATCACGAATGCGGAACCGGCTTTTTGCCGACCGATAATGACCTCCTTGCCAGAAATCCGCTCAGCATCGAAGGCATGTAGGGGTTGGCCCAGCTCATGCATCACATAGTTGGTCACATCCACTACATTGTTGATGGGGCGTAAACCGATCTTCCGTAATGAACGCTGCATCCAATCGGGTGAAGGACCTATTTGCAAGCCATCAAGTTCGATTGAAGTATACCGGGTGCAAGCTTCCGCCCAATCGATACGAGGCATGATCGTAGGCTCTTTATCCGGAATATTCTGTTCACTACCGGCTTCAGGCAGTCTGATCACACCACCACCTACAATTGCGCGTATGTCACGGGCCACTCCAAGATGCCCGGCTGCATCGGCACGGTTCGGTGTCAACCCGATGTCGAAGATCCAGTCCTGCTCGATACAGAAATGGTCAGCTGCAGGCATACCGGCTGGTAAATGATCCGGTAAAATCATGATTCCGTCGTGCGATTCACCGACTCCGATTTCATCCTCAGCACAAATCATCCCCTCCGATGCTTCGCCCCGGATTTTCGATTTGCGGATTTCAAAGGACTCGCCTCCCACTGGATGCAACACCGCTCCGGGCAATGCAACAAGGACCGTTTGGCCAGCGGCCACGTTCGGTGCTCCGCAAACGATTTGACGTGCATCACCATCGCCGGTATCTACAGTTGTCACGTGTAAACGATCGGCATTCGGATGCCTTACACAGGTCAACACCTTGCCTATCACTACACCATCTAGACCTCCGGGCACACTGGTCCATGCAGAACAGTGTTCAACTTCAAGTCCGGCATCTGTCAGTGCGGTTGAGAGCTGTTCGGGCGAATGCGGAAAATCGATGAGTTGCCTGAGCCAGTTATAGGAGATTTTCATGGGTGGTGAGAGCTACACAAAAGTAACCATTCAGCCGTGGACACTGCATAAAAAAACGCCCGGCATGCAGCCGGGCGCTTGCGTATATAATCAGGCTAGCTGTGCTATGAGCCAAGCAGTTCGCGCACGATGGCTGAAACCAACTTGTTGTCGGCCTTACCGGCCAGTTGCTTGGTAACAACGCCCATCACTTTGCCCATCTCCGAGGGCGATGAAGCCCCGGTTTGCGCAATCGCCTCCGCTACAGCCGCCCTGACTTCAGTCTCATCCATCATCTTAGGCAGGTATTTCGAAATGATCTCCACCTCCTCCCGCTCGGGACCTGCCAGATCTTCACGCTGCTGTGTCTGGTAAATCGCAATCGATTCCAAACGCTGCTTCACCAGTTTTTGCAGGATACGCAGCTCCTCGTCCGGTCCGATCTCCTTACCTGCCGATGCAGTTTTCGCGAGCAGAATAGCCGACTTGATGGCCCGAAGGGCACGCAGACCGGCCTCATCCTTGGCCAGCATCGCTGTTTTCAAATCCGATTGAATGGCGCTTTCCAGGCTCATGATATATCAGTCTACGCGATCGTGAAGGAAAGGATTGTTGGGACGGATCTCCGGGCGGTTCTCTTCTACCGAAAGTGTGTAGCGGCTTACATTGCTCTCGGTCGCAGGTGGTACATCATCCAACTTGATGTTGCGACGACGGTACGCCGGCTCACGCTCCATGTCGGCCAGTCCATTGGGTGAATTTATCCGCATGCTCACCTCTTTGAGTCGCATGATCCGCTCACGGGAATGAAGGTACATTTCATCTTCAGGGCTCAGTGGTGCACGGGCAGCAGCAGGTTCGTTGCGCTCGGCCTGAACAGGAGAAACTTCGCCTGCATAGAGGTCGTGGCGAACAGGCTCGACCGCCTCGTTGAATGCAGGTGCATCAAACTCCATCATGGGATGGGGTAGCTCATCGGCCTCATCCATGGGCGGAGCATCCATCGCTGTTGGAAAATCAAAAGACAACACATGTACGGAAGCCTCATCATGACTGACCACATCACTGTGCTTGGGCTCAACCGGGAAATCCAATTCGAACCTGAATTCGAGTGGAGACATCGCTTCCTCCTCACTAACTTCTTCGCCCTCCAACATGAAGGAAGCTTCTTCGTCACGGATAATCAGCACCGGCTCAAGCTCACTGACCTGAGTGCTTACTGGGGTTTCGAGGTATGATATGATCGGTTCAGGCTCAGGGTCAAACTGGAATACGGATTCAGATTCCAACTCGAATTTGAAATCCGGCTCAATAGGAGAAACGACTGACTCCTCCTCCACTACATCGCGGATAATCAATACAGGCTCGAGCGGATCAACCTTAGTCTCCGGCTCAGCAACACTGATTGCATGAGCGCTGGGGACCAAAGAAATGGGTGAGGCCACGGGTGTAGGTTCAACCAACTGATGCACGATCATCTCAGGCTCCTGCTTCTTTTCTGAGAGCGGCTTTTTCTGCCCACCATTGAATCCTGTTGCGATAATGGTGACGGAAACCTGCGACCCGAGTGAGGGATCGTTCCCGATACCCATGATGATATCAGCAGTCTGACCAGCTTGCGCCTGAATGTATTCATTGATTTCGCTGACCTCATCCATTGTCACTTCGGATGTTCCGCTGGTGATATTGAGCAGGATGTAATTGGCACCGGTAATGACATTATCGTTCAAAAGCGGAGAGTCGAGTGCAGCCTCAGCAGCACGGATAGCACGATTGTCCCCTTCCGCACTGGCCGACCCCATGATGGCCACACCACTGTCCTTCATCACGGTCTGGATATCCGCAAAATCGGTGCTGATGTGCATCGTGTTGGTGATGATTTCGGCGATGCTTTTAGCGGCAACAGCCAATACATCGTCGGCATGACCGAAAGCCTGACTGATGTTGAGGTTACCGTGGATTTCGCGTAGCTTGTCGTTGCAGATGACAATGAGCGCATCGACATTCTTCTTCATTTCGTCGATACCGGCCTCGGCCTGCTTGCGCCTCTTGCCTCCTTCGAACAGGAAGGGCTGCGTTACGATACCAACGGTAAGGACACCACGCTCCTTGGCGATACCGGCAATGATTGGAGCCGCACCTGTACCCGTTCCTCCTCCCATACCGGCGGTTATGAAGGCCATGCGTGTATGCTCGCCCAGTGAACGCAGGATCTCCTCCTTGCTTTCAAGTACGGCTTGACGCCCAACCTCGGGCACGGCACCTGCACCCATCCCCTGGGTCAATCCGGGTCCGAGTTGTATTTTATCTGGAACCGGACTGACCTGAAGCGCTTTCGCATCCGTGTTGCAGACAAGAAAATCGACGCCTTTGATCCCCTGACGGTACATGTGGTTAACGGCGTTTCCGCCACCGCCCCCTACACCGATCACCTTGATGATGGATGGAAGATCCTGTTGGAGCTCAAAGAGCGGCTTGCTGGACGGTTCGTCGGTAAACAGCTGATTCATGGAGTGTTCTTGGATTTAATTGGTTGTGTAATGAGTTTGATGTTGTGTGTATCAGAGACGATCATCGCTGTCGTCGCCGAAGGATATCTTACTGAAAATGTTGAACCAGGGTCCTTTACGGCCTTCGCGTGATGAGGCCTCCTGTCGGGAGTTATCCGTCAGGGACACGGGCTTGTTGCGTTGCTGTTGCTCAAGGTCTTTCAATCCTTTGATCACGAGACCTACGCCCGTAGCATACATGGGGCTCTTGACTTCGTCCATGCCCTTGCCCAGGTGTTCGTTCGGATACCCGATGCGGGTATCCATGCCCGTGATGTACTCGACCAACTGCGTGATGTTACGCAATTGCGATCCACCACCGGTTATAACGATTCCGGCTATGAGTTTCTTTTCAAAACCGGAGCTCTTGATTTCATAATAGACACTCTCGATGATCTCCTCCATCCGTGCCTGGATGATGGAGGCAAGGTTCTTGACCGAAATCTCCTTCGGCTCACGACCTCGGAGGCCGGGGATGGACACGATTTCGTTGTCCTTCATCTGACGGGAAAGTGCAGATCCGAATTTGGTCTTGAGAAGCTCAGCCTGGTTACGGATAATGGAGCAACCTTCCTTGATATCATCGGTGATGACGTTTCCACCAAACGGGATGACGGCAGTATGTCGGATGATACCATCCTGGAAAATTGCGATATCTGTGGTACCTCCACCGATATCTACCAAAACCACTCCAGCCTCTTTTTCTTCATCGGTCAAAACCGCCTCGGCAGAGGCCAGTGGCTCCAGAATCAGGTCGACACTGTTGAGGCCGGCCTTGTTTACACATTTGTGGATGTTATTGGCGGCCGTGATCAAACCGGTGATGATGTGGCAATTCGCTTCGAGGCGAATTCCGGACATACCGATGGGTTCCTTGATCCCCTGCTCGTTGTCGACGATATATTCCTGCGGAATTACGTGGATGATCTCTTCACCGGGCGGCATGGACAGTTTGTACATGTCCTGAATAATCGCATCAATATCACGCTGGCTGATTTCGTCCTGCGTACTTGTACGGGTGATCATACCCCGGTGCTGCATGCTTTTGATGTGCTGACCGGCAATTCCGACGTGTACGTCCTTGATTTCGACTCCGGATTTGGACTCGGCTTCCGCAACGGCTTCACGGATGGATGTGACGGTCTTTTCGATGTTAGCCACCATGCCACGCATCACACCCAAGGATTCTGATCGACCCATCCCCATGATCTCAACCTTGCCGTGCTCGTTACGGCGGCCGACGATGGCTGCGATCTTGGTGGTTCCGATGTCGAGGCCTACAATGATGCCGGAGTGTTCCATTCTATTGGTTGCGTTTGGTACATACCACCTGATTCTTATACTTCAGGTTGATGAGTTCGTATTTGTCCCAGCCTGTCTTGTTCAGACCCTGGAGGTAAAAGATGCGCATGCGCTCAAGCTTGTCGCTCAGGTCGGTCGTATCACCCAAAAGAATCCGGTGCTGACCCAAACGGGGGATGAGTTCCAGTTCCTGATTCTCGTTCACATACAGTTGCTCGGTATTGGCCGACCAGAAGGTATCGGCCTCCACGGCAAGGGCCGTTGTGAATATCTGCCCGATTGTACGGGGCAAAGGGGTACCTGCAGAGTCGCCTATGGTGAAGTTGTAGCCGATTTTCCCTTCGGAAAAACGGTTGAATAATTGGCCGTTGGCGACCAACACAGGAGGGGTGTGCCGGTCCGAAACCGGCATGAAAACTCCCTCAGAATCAATATAAAACTGCTCGTCGTACACGTTTATCACCCTCACTACCGGATGCCTTTGTTCAAGTTCGGCATGAAGGGTTCCGTCAATGGCTGAATATACCTCTGCAGTACGCACCCAAGGATTGCTCAGAATTCTTTTTTCCAACAATGTGAAGTCAAGATCGCCGACGGGCTTACCGATGATTTTTCCCTTGGCATTGATCCTGCTCAGCACCTCGTTCCTGTCCACAAAATCGTGTGCGTCCTGGTCAACGATGTTTACAACCACCGATTTGACCAGCAGGGTCTGCTGCCGGCTTCCGACAAATCCCAACAAGGCCAAAAAGGCGGCCCCGCTAAGCAGAACTCCGGAAATGTAGAGGATGCGGATGGCCCGCTCACGGTTAATCATGGCGAAGGATTGTTTTGAGGGGTTGAACCAATTGGTCGATATCACCAGCACCCAGCGTGAGGAGTAATGCTGGGGGCTCGCTACGGAACCGGTCCAGCAATTCACTTCGGCCAATCAACTGTTTATGCTGGATGCCGATACAATCAAGCAAGGCAGAAGAAGTGATTCCCGCTATTGGCAGCTCACGGGCTGGATAGATTTCGAGTAAATAAAGGTTATCGGCCAAAGACAACGCATCTGCAAATTCCTGCATGAAATCGCGAGTCCTGCTGAACAGGTGGGGCTGAAAAACAACTGTAAGTCTGCGTTCAGGAAACAGTTCCCGGGCGGATCCAATGGCTGCTCGGATTTCGGAAGGGTGATGCGCGTAATCGTCGATGTATATTGTTGAACCTGAAGAAATGTGACGCTCAAATCGGCGTTGTACTCCCGAATAGGTTGCAAGTGCAGATGGAATTGCGCCCGGATCGGTTCCTGACTCAAGGGCCAGCGCACAAGCGCCTACGGCATTCTCTACATTGTGTCGGCCGGGCAATCCAAGTTTCAGTCCCTCCAAAACAAATCCGGGGGTATGCAGATCGAAGCAGTAGTTCCCATCGTGTATGAATATGCGGCGAGCACTGTAATCTGTATCGTGCGAATCCACACCATAGCTTAGCTGACGTGCCGCAGTCTCTCCCAGGTGTAGGCCTTCTTTAACAACCAGCACACCGTCTGCTGAGACCTGCGATGCATAGCTCCGGTAGGTATCATGCATAATCGACTCACTACCGTAAATATCCAGGTGGTCGGGATCCATGCTGGTAATGACAGAACCATAAGGATGTAAGGTCAGGAAAGAACGATCGAACTCGTCGGCTTCCACTACGATTTCATGATTCTGTCCGGCGGGATCGCCCAGGAGCAGGTTGCTGCCGAAATTGGTACTGATCCCTCCAAGAAAGGCAGTGCAATTGTGGCCCGCACGCTGGAGGAGGTGGGCCAGGATAGACGATGTTGTGGTCTTTCCATGCGTTCCTGCAACCGCCAGGGTTTTCTGCCCCTGCGTAATGAGGCCAAGCACTTCCGAACGCTTCATTAGTGTATAGCCAGCATTGACAAACCAGTTCAGTTCGGAGTGCCCGGATGGTACGGCCGGTGTACGGATGATGAGTGTATGCTGTACACACAAGGGGTCGCGGTACCGGGACGGAATCGCTTCAACGCTATCTTGAAAGTGAATCTCCATACCCTCCTCAATCAAGGAATCCGTCAGCGGAGTGGACGTACGATCGTAGCCCGCCACAGCTAAACCGGCAGCGCGGAAGTATCGTGCCAACGCACTCATTCCAATCCCTCCGATACCGAGGAAGTAAACCTGTTGGAAGCGTTGGGTTAGCGGATTCATGATTTGCTACTACTGGCAATACGTATTACATGTTGTGCAATTTCTTCGGCTGCATGCGGACGAGCCAGTGAACCCAATTTCTCAGCAAGCGAGCAGCGACGATCAGGATCCCTCAATAATTCCAGTGCATCGTGTATCAGGCGCGATGAGGCTTGGTCGTCCGTTACGAGAATGGCAGCACCCTGATCGACAAGAGCCTTGCAGTTTTTTGTTTGATGGTCCTCGGCAGCGGTAGGTAATGGGACCAGAATAGCGGGCTTGCGTACGATACACAATTCGGATACCGTGCTTGCTCCTGCCCTACCGATAACTACGTCCGAGTTGGCATATGCCAGATCCATACGTGTAATGAACGCATCGACCCAGGCCTTGGCGCCCAGTGGAGCAACCGCCTTGCGTGCATCCTGTAAAAATGCTTTTCCGGTTTGCCAGATGAGTTGAACACCCGCTGCATTGAGCAACTCGATGCCGCTACGTACTGCCTGATTGATACTTCGGGCACCCTGGCTCCCTCCAACTACCAGCAAAGTGGGCAGTGAAGGGTCCAATCCAAAAAAACGGAAAGCTTCGTCCCGCAGACCAGCAGTATCCAGCAGTTCCTTCCGAACCGGATTTCCTGTGAATACGATACGGTCGGCGGGAAAAAACCGTTCCATGCCGGGATAAGCAACACAAATTGCGGAAGCCTTCCGCGACAAAAGCCGGTTCGTGATTCCGGGAAATGAATTCTGCTCCTGAATCAATGTCGGTACACCCCTGCGTGATGCCATGTACAGCATGGGGCCACTGGCATAGCCTCCAACACCGACTGCGACATCTGGGTTGAACTTCCGCACTACCGAACCCGCCTTCATAAGGCTACGCACCAGCTTGAATGGGAACCGGAGATTATCGACACTCAACTCCCGCTTGATACCTGCTATCGGGAGTCCAACGATATCATATCCTGCAGCAGGAACCTTTTCCATCTCCATGCGTCCTTCTGCTCCGACAAACAGAAATTCGGTTTCGGGCCTAATTGAGCGAAGTGCATTGGCAATAGCAATGGCAGGGAAGATATGTCCACCCGTACCGCCGCCGCTGATGACGACTCTCAAAGCTCGATCAGGCGATTGCAAGATGCTCCTCCTCTTCTTCCTCTTGGGTGTAGATTTCACTGCTGACACTCAGGATGATTCCGAGAGCCAGACTTGTAAACCAGATGGATGTCCCCCCCATGCTTAACATTGGGAGTGGTTGACCGGTCACGGGAAAGAGATTCACGGCGACAGCCATGTTGATCAACGCCTGCGACACAAGACTAAATCCGACACCGATCGTAATCAGTGCGGCGAAGGCACGTTCGGTTCGCCGAACAATTTGTAGCACCCTGAAAAACAACAGCAAGTACAGAAAGACAACGAACACTCCCCCGATCATTCCATACTCTTCGATAATAATCGCAAAGATGAAATCCGAATAAGGATGCGGAAGGAAGTTCCGCTGAGTACTGTTACCCGGCCCCTTACCTGCAATACCGCCAGTAGCGATTGCGATTTGGCCTGATCGATCTGATTGGTGGTATCCGAGTCCTTATCCTCACTGGTAAACGTATCCAAGCGACTCATCCAGGTTTGTACGCGCTTGAACAAGGGGCCTTCGTAATTCGCCAACTTGGCTATGCCCAAAAACAAGCCCAGAAAGAGTATGCCAACACCAAGCAAGCCACCGATGTAACGCATACTGATACGACCAATGAACATGAGTACCAGACAAGTCATGAACAGCACGGCAGCAGTTGAAAGGTTCGCAGGGAAAATGAGCATACATACAAGTGCCACCGGAACAATCAACGGAAGAAATGTGCCTTTGAAATCATCTACCTGATCTTGTCGCTTGGATAGCGTACGTGCCACATACAGGATGAGCGCAACCTTGGCAAAATCGGATGTTTGAAATGACAATCCGATAATGGGAAGTGTAAGCCATCGATTGGCCTCATTCACATTGCTCCCGATAACCAGCGTAAGCAATAGAAGTGGGATGGCGGCAATCACGGCGACATTGGCGAAACGCGAATACCAGGTATACTTCACAAAATGACATAAATACATGATGACGAACCCCGCCACGATGATGAGACCGTGCTTCAACAGATAATACTCCGTATTGCCACTTTGGTACTTATACGCCAGCGTACCGGTAGAGCTGTATACGGCCAATATGCTCAGGATACTGAGAAAAACCACAATCAGCCAGATTGTGCGATCGCCTTTGAAATAGTTCTCGAGCCGGGTCATGCTTCTTCCGTATTATGAATTACAATGAACGGACAGCCGCTTTGAACCGACGACCGCGATCCTCGTAATTGTCGAATAGATCAAAACTTGCACAAGCTGGAGAGAGCAAAACAGCATCCCCATTTTTGCCAAGCCTGTATGCGGTCTGAACTGCTTCTTCTGCAGATTCAGTTTCGATGATCTCCGGCACCATTCCCGAAAACGCTTTGACGATTTTCTTGTTGTCCTTTCCCATACAAACAATCGCCTTTACGCGGCTACCCACAAGATCGAACAGCATACTGTAATCGTTGCCCTTGTCAACACCACCGGCAATCCAGATGACAGGCTTCTCCATACTTTCCAAGGCGTACCAGGTACTGTTCACATTGGTGGCTTTCGAATCGTTGATGAAGTCGATACCGTGAACCGATGTTACAAACTCAAGCCGATGTTCGATGTTTTCGAAATCGGTAAAGCTTTCCCGAACGACTTCTTTTCGGATATCAAGGA
>JBJTJB010000542.1:0-6854 GCA_046095245.1 Bacteroidota bacterium
GCCATTGCGGTATTCGTGGACAATCGAAAACGTTGGACTTTGCACCTGATCCTCCACACCGATGCGCCGGCAGAGGGCCTTGACAAAGGTCGTTTTTCCGGCACCAAGGTCTCCGCTCAGCAGAATCACCCGAGTAGAACCAATGGCATCCAGAACCTCAGCCGCCACCATCGGCAACATCGATTCATCGGTGACACTCCACTCGCGAATCATGACTTGCTTTGCAACGTGATTACCGGAATGATCATCTCTTCGGGGGAGATACCGCCATGCTGAAAGGTATCCCGGTAGAAATTCGCGTAATAATTGAAGTTGTTCGGATAGGCAAAAAAGCGGTCGCCTTTTGCGAAAACATAAGTCGTGCTCACATTCACACGCGGAAGGCCTGCATCTGCTGGATTTTTGATTTCGAGCACATCGCGTTTTTCATATGTGAGATTTCTACCTTGCTTGTACCTCAGATTCGTATTGGTGTTTCGGTCGCCGATGACCTTTGATGCCTCTTTCACGCGAATGGTACCATGGTCGGTGGTAATGATCACTCGGGAAGGACGTTCTGCAATGCGTTTGAGCGCCTCGTAGAGAGGTGAATGTTCAAACCAGGAACGGGTGATTGATCGGTATGCGCGCTCATCCTCGGCCAACTCCTTGATGACCTGCATGTCGGTCCGAGCATGGGAAAGCATATCCACGAAATTGTACACGATCACGTTGAATTTGTTCCCGAACATGTTCGGGACACTCTCCACCATCGCTTTCCCGACATCGAGATTTGTCACCTTGGTGTAAGAGAATTTGTAACTCTTTCGCAGTTTTTGCAGTTGTTCGTTGAGAAAATCCTGTTCGAAATTGTTTTTCCCTTCTTCTTCATCGTCGCCGATCCACTTGTCGGGAAACCGCTTCTGTATTTCAGCAGGCATCATGCCCGAAAAAATCGCATTGCGTGCGTATTGGGTGGCGGTAGGCAGAATACTGCAATACACATCCTCTTCAACGACTTTGAACAACTCCTGCACCAAGGGTTGAATCACTTTCCACTGATCGAAACGCAAGTTGTCGATCAGCACAAAGAAAACCGGCTCCGGATGTTCATCCGCAACCGGGAAGGCCTTTTTACGCATCAGCCCTGGGGAGAGTAGCGGCCCGGACGAAGGATCCTTCAACCAGTTCAGGTAATTGTTTTCAACAAACTTCGAGAACAAGGCATTTGCCTCCGACTTCTGAGCCGTCAGAATATCGTACATACCTGAATCGATTGACTTTTCAAGCTCGAGCTCCCAGTACACCAACTTTCGATACACCTCAACCCATTCAGTCCAGGAAAGCCGATCGCTTAAAGTCATGCCGATCTGCCGGAATTCCTGCTGGTAACTCTGACTGGTCTTTTCACTCACCAGTCGTTTCTCGTCGAGGTTTTTCTTGAGGGAAAGCAGGATCTGATTCGGATTAACCGGCTTAATGAGGTAATCGGCGATTTTACCACCAATGGCCTCTTCCATGATGGCCTCCTCCTCGTTCTTGGTAATCATCACCACGGGAACATGGCTTTTGAGGTTCTTGATACGCACCAGCGTTTCGAGTCCGCTGAGTCCGGGCATATTCTCGTCGAGAAAAATGATGTCGAAATCGCGCTGCCCAACAAGATCGATGGCATCGCGACCATTGTTGGCTGTCGTAACGGAATACCCCTTTGATTCCAAAAACATGATGTGGGGCTTCAAGAGGTCGATTTCATCGTCGGCCCAAAGGATATTGATCTGATCCATAAGATTTATGCGTTAACAAAGGTAGTCTATGCCAGACCCTAACGCAGAATGGCACTGAAAATTACACGGAGCCGCCCAATCCGTTCGTGTATCTTCGCACTTTGAGCCGTTCAATGAATAAGCGCAAGATCATCAACGACCCGGTGTATGGGTTCATCACCATACCCCATCCGCTCTTGTTCGAACTCATCGAACACCCTTGGTTTCAGCGTCTGAGACGAATCCGTCAACTGGGCCTTGGGCACATGGTTTACCCGGGGGCATTGCACACCCGATTTCACCACGCCCTTGGAGCGCTTCACCTCACCACGCAGGCCATCGATACGCTCAGAAGTAAAGGGCACGAGATTACAGATGAGGAGGCTCTTGCTGTAGAGATTGCCATTTTGCTACACGACATCGGGCACAGTCCTTTTTCGCATGCGCTTGAAAACAGCATCGTAACCGGCATCAGCCATGAAACGGTTTCACTCCTGATCATGGAACAGCTGAATGTAGCTTTCGACGGGAAGTTGGAACTGGCCATGCGTATTTTCAAAGGGGAATATCACAAGCATTTTCTGCACCAGATGATCTCGAGCCAACTTGATATGGACAGGCTCGACTATCTGAATCGGGACAGCTTTTACACCGGGGTGCTCGAAGGGAAAATAGGTGCTCAGCGAATCATCCGTATGCTGGATGTGCATGAAGGCCGGCTGGTGATCGAGGAAAAAGGCGTCTACTCCATCGAAAAATTCATCATTGCACGCAGACTGATGTACTGGCAGGTTTACCTCCACAAAACCGTGCTGGCTGCTGAACAGCTGCTAGTCAACATTCTACTCCGGGCCAAGGAACTGACAGTTCGTGGCGAGTCCCTGTTCGGTTCACCCGCCTTGCTACACTTTTTAAAATACAGCTGTAGCGAAGCGCAGATCAGAAGCGATGCATCCCTTCTGGAAACCTACCTTCAACTGGACGATTACGATGTGTTCGGAGCCTTGAAGGTTTGGGCCTACCACAGTGACCCTGTTCTAAGCAGACTTTGTAATGGAATGGTTAACAGGAAGTTATATAAGATTCAGCTTCGGCGCGATCCCTTTTCCAGTGCCGATACGCTTACCCACCGCATGCGGGCGCAGGAGCAATTCGGAATCGACGAACAAGAAAGCCGCTTTTTTGCTTTTGAAGGGTCCATTAGCAACAATGCCTACGACCCCAAGGGCGAGCCCATTCGCATTCTGTTTCGGGATGGGAGTTCAACAGAGCTACTTTCGGCCAGTGACCAAATGGAGGTTGCGGTCTTGTCCCAGCCAATCCAGAAGCATTACCTCTGTGTATTACCTGAGTTAAGCAACTGATTTCAAACCTCAGTCCGGGAGGCAGAATTGCTACCTTTGGCCCGCACAATGGAATTCACAGCGCGGCAGATTGCAGATCTCCTTGGAGGTCTTATTGAAGGCGATCCGGAATCCCGGGTTTCGGCCCTTTCCAAAATCGAGGAAGGGAAACCCGGGTCACTCAGTTTTCTGGCCAACCCGGCGTATACGCCACACATTTATTCCACCGAAGCCAGCATTGTCATAATCGGAAAAGACCTTCAGCTTGAAAAGCCAGTCGGTCCGACGCTGATCCGCGTTGATGATGCCTATGCGAGTTTCGCGACTTTGCTGGAAATGTATGACACTGTGCGAAAAAACAAATCCGGAATCGATCCGCAGGTTTTTATTCATCCGGACGCACGACTTGGTCAGGATGTTTACATAGGCGCCTTCGCTTACATCGGCAAGGATGCGATACTGGGTGATCGGGCTAAGATTTATCCAGGGTGCTATGTGGGTGAAAACACCAAAATCGGAAACGACACCACCTTGTTTGCCGGTGTAAAAGTATACTCCGACTGCAGCATTGGTCAGGATGTGCGCATCCATGCCGGTGCAATCATCGGTTCGGACGGATTCGGTTTCGCTCCTGCGGATGGTGGATACAAGAAAGTGGCTCAAATCGGCAACGTCATCATTGAAGACCATGTGGAAATCGGTGCCGGAACCACCATTGACCGCGCCACACTCGGAAGTACAATCATCCGAAAGGGTGTAAAACTGGACAACCTCATCCAGATCGCTCACAATGTCGAAATTGGCGAGAACACGGTGATTGCCGCACAGACTGGTGTAGCCGGTTCAACCCGGATCGGCAAAAACTGCATGATCGGCGGGCAGGTAGGTATTGTCGGCCACATCCAAATCGCTGACGGGACCCGAATCGCTGCGCAGTCGGGGATCGGGAGCAGTACTTCCGAAAACGAAATCCTTCAAGGTTCACCGGCTTTCCCCATTGGAGAATTCAAACGCAGTTATATACATTTCAGAAAGCTGCCCGGACTTGAGCAGGAAGTCCGTGCCCTCAAACAAAAACTCAAAGAACTCGGAAGCGAGAACTCCTGATTGTTCATGTCTCAGAAACAGCGTACCATTTCCCGTCCGGTGACCGTTAGCGGTGTTGGACTACACACCGGAGTTCCGGCAAACCTGACGTTTCATCCCGCTCCCGCGAACCACTGGTTCAAATTCCGCCGGACTGATCTGGATGGCAAGCCCACGATCGATGTTGATGCCAATTGCGTTGTGGATACATCGAGAGGCACCACGCTGGAACAAAATGGTGCCCGGGTTAGCACGACCGAGCATGCGCTGGCTGCCCTCATCGGAATGGAACTGGACAATGTGCTGATTGAAATTGACGGGCCAGAGGTTCCTATCCTTGATGGAAGCTCCAAGCCATTTCTTGAAGCACTTCAATCGGTCGGAGTCGAAGAACAAGATGCTATCCGCGAAGTGTACGTTCTGGAAGAAGTGCTTTCGCATGAAGAACCTGAGCGCAATGTAGAAATGCTTGCTGTACCAAGCCCGAACTACCGGATTACTGTGATGGTGGATTATAACAGCCCGGTATTAGGCACTCAGCATGCGCAGTTGCACCATTTGAGTGAATTCGAACACGATTTCGCTCCATGCAGGACATTCTGCTTCCTTCACGAACTTGAAATGCTGGTAAAGCACAACCTGGTGAAGGGAGGTGATTTGAACAATGCAATCGTTGTAGTAGACCGTGAAGTGCCACAAGACAAGCTTGACGAACTCGCCCGTTTGTTCAACAAACCCAGTGTGCAAGTCAAGGAGAAGGGTATCTTAAACAATACGCAACTGCATTTCCAGAATGAGCCCGCACGACATAAGCTGCTGGATATCATTGGTGATTTTGCACTCATCGGCACACACATACAGGGGCACATTTTGGCGGCGCGTCCCGGACATGCTGCAAATGTGGCCTTTGCCAAAAAGATCAAAGAAGTCATCAAGCGCGACCGAAACCGCTTGCCCAAATACGATCTGAATGCCGAGCCCGTTTGTGATATCAACCGGATCACTGCCATGCTCCCTCATCGCTTTCCGTTCCTCTTGGTCGACAAGGTCATTCACCTTGATCAGGAGCGCGTGGTTGGTGTAAAGAACGTGACAATGAACGAATGGTTTTTTGAGGGTCACTTTCCGAACAATCCGGTCATGCCCGGCGTTTTGTTAATCGAAGCGATGGCACAAACGGGCGGTATTCTTGTGTTAAACACGGTTCCTGACCCGGAGAACTACTGGACCTATTTCATGAAAATCAACGACACCCGCTTCAAACAGAAGGTGATTCCCGGAGATACCGTTGTATTCGACCTGAGCCTTGTAACACCAATTCGCAGGGGTATTTGCCACATGCGCGGGCAGGCCATCGTAGCAGGTAAAGTTGTGATGGAATCTGAAATGATGGCTCAAATCGTCAAGAAGAGCTGATGGAATACCCTTTGGCACATATCGACCCCTCTGCGCGAATCGGAAAAAACGTACGCATTGAGCCCTTCACTTGCATACACGGTGATGTGGAGATCGGTGACGATACCTGGATCGGCTCCAATGTCACGATTTATGAAGGTGCCCGAATCGGAAATCACTGTAGGATTTTTCCCGGAGCAGTCATCTCGGCGGTACCTCAGGATTTGAAGTTCAAAGGGGAGCAGACCACGACACATATCGGCGACCACACCTGCATTCGTGAATGTGTTACCGTTAACCGCGGGACCTTAGCTGCCGGTCGCACCGAAATCGGAAGCCATTGCCTGCTGATGGCCTACGTACATGTTGCACACGACTGCATAATCGGAAACCATGTCATCATGGCCAACTCGGTAAATCTCGCCGGTCACGTGACTGTTCAGGATTGGGCCATCTTGGAAGGATATGTCGGGGTCTCCCAATTTGTCACCATCGGGGAGCACAGCTTCATTGCAGGACAAACCGGCGTTCGAAAAAATGTCCCTCCTTTTGTACGCGCTGCACGGGAGCCTCTGAGTTATATCGGAATCAATTCAGTTGGACTTTCACGCCGTGGCTTTTCAGAAAACGTAGTCCAGGAAATACAGGACATGTACCGCACCATTTTTCAGCGCGGGTTAACTATGGCGGCCGCACTGGAACAAATCGAACAGAGTTTTGCACCCAGTGCACACCGGCATTCCGTACTCGAATTCATCCGCTCATCGGATAAAGGCGTAATCCGCGGCCCTCAGTTCAGTCAATCAAAAGCAGATTAAAGGCCTGTGGTATCCGTTACACTTCGGAATGCCGGAAAACGATATGGAAGCCAATGGGTTTTCCGCAATCTGAATCTGGACATAGCCCATGGCTGTAAATTCAGGGTAAACGGACACAACGGATCCGGCAAATCAACATTGGTGCAACTGTTAACCGGGCAGTCAAGCCCAACAGAAGGATTGATCGAACTCCGAGATAAGAAGTCACACACCATACCGGTAGAAGAGTGGCCTTTCCTATCGGCCATTGCATCTCCTAGCCTTGACCTGCCCGAAGACTTTTACCTGGACGAATTGTTCTCCCTTTTTTTTCGATTCAAACCTGCCACCCCGGGGCTTGATGCTGACCGATTCGCCGCATTGACCGAACTGAACTCACACCGAAACAAGGCCGTCCGTTCGTTTTCCAGCGGGATGAAGCAGCGGGTAAAACTTGGACTGGCCATACTGTGCAGCACACCAATCCT
>JBJTJB010000543.1:0-5797 GCA_046095245.1 Bacteroidota bacterium
ATTCAAAATTACCATTCAGTACCTAAGTAATCGGGGAAAAACCGTTTGTATTCACTTGACATCGTTTGAGAATAAGTTAAGCTGGCTTTCGGATCCTTAATCGATTATACTTTTCCGGGGGCTTTCAGTCCCACCCCTATTCAAAAGTACCCTTCAGTGCGAAAGTAATCGGGGAAAAACCGTTTGTATTCGCTTGGCATCATCTGAGAAAAAACTCAGTTGAGTTAAGCATGCATAATTGATCCTACTTTTTCTGGGGGCCTTCCAGCCCCGCCCCTATTCAAAATTACTATTCAGTGCCTAAATAATCGGGGAAAAACCGTTTGTATTCGCTTGGCATCGTTAGAGAAAAAGTTCAGTTGAGTTGAGTTTAGCATGCATAATAGATCATACTTTTTCCGGGGGCCTTCGGCCCCGCCCCTACTCAAAAATACTTTTCAATGCTTCAGTAATCGGGGAAAAACCGATTGTATTCGCCTGGCGTCGTCTGAGAAAAAACTCAGTTGAGTTTGGCATCCGTAATCGATCATGCTTTTTCCGGGGGCCTTCGGACCCGCCCCTATTCAAAACTACCATTCAGTGCGTAAGTAATCGGTGAAAAACCGTTAGTATTCGCTTTACATCGATTGAAAGATGTCATGAGCCTACTCTTCTACACCAAGCAGTCGGATTATAACATGATTCATCACAACGTGTTTCCAGCCCCTATCCGATTCAAATAAACAGAATCGTAAGTCGGAACCCATGTGCAATATGTTGCCTATAACTTGATCGGTTAGACCAATACGCCATATGAATTAGACCTGCCGGTCACGCACCAAATTTATCACGAGCAATCTTGAACAACTGCGACTTACTGTTGATGTGGAGTTTCTTGTAAATATTCTTGATGTTCATGCGCACCGTATCAATCGAAATCCCAAGAGAGTCACCGATCATCTTATACGATTTACCATCCAGAATCCCTTTCGTCACATCCCGCTCACGAGGTGTAAGCGATTCGAATTGGACTTTCACCTGCCTAAAACTTTCAATGACCTTTCGGGCGATTGATGGCGACATAATTGAACCTCCATTGGAGACAACCCGCAGGATTTCCTCTATACTAAGGTCATCGCTTTGTTTGTCTATGTATCCTGTGGCACCGCGTTTCAGGGCTTCAAAGATCGTCTCTGCATCGTCCTTGATGGTATTCATGATGACGGAAGCGCTGGGATATTGCTCCATGATCGGCTCGATGGCTTCAATCCCATTCATTTCGGGCATCAATACATCCAGCAAGACCACATCTACACGAAGCCCCTTTTCACGTAAAAAGGCAACCGGAGAATCGAATTGTCTGATACACTCGAAGCCCGGAATTTGTTTAACCCGCTTGCATAGGTAGGATGCAAGTTCATTGTCATCTTCTACGATGACTACATTTAACGTCTCATTCATTGTATGTATGTTGTTCATTTGATTGTCAAATCAATAATGTAAGACAAGCCATGACCGGCTGGTGAAATGGAAATTTCTATTTTCCCCTGCTGCCTCTCCACCCGTCGCCTGATATTCTTCAATCCATTTCCGGTGTCGCTTTCATCAGGAATTTCAGTCATTACTCCATTATCTGTCACGACTATGTGCATCTGCCACAAGGAAACACTCCAATCAATACTGAACGCAGTAGCTTGGGAATGGCGCAACATATTCCCTATCAATTCATAAAATATCAATTTAAGATCGCGGTAGAGTTCAGGATTGATATCATATTCACCATCCTTGCTAAGCTGAAGTGAAAGGCGCATATCAGAATTGGAAAAAGACTGATTCACCAGATCAGCCACTTCATCGTATAGAACCTGAACCGTTTTGTTCTTCTTACTGAGTGAGTAGATAAAAACGCGAAGGCTGTACAAGGCTGAATTCAGCGATCGTGACAGCCGGTGCCGAAGGTCTGCCTGCTCCACATCCTGAGCCATATACAAGGCACGTGTCAAAATCGTACCGACTTCATCGTGCAGATCCATTGTAATGCGCTCCTTCAATTGTTGCTCTCGACGAAAACGTTGAAAAGACAAAACAACTAGAAGAACCAATAAGAGGACTGTTAAACCCGTCATTCCCCATATGAAAAACGGAGAATAATAGAATGGTTCATCTAAACTTATACGAGCAGGCGTGTACGGAATGATCCGTCCGAATTCATCGAATGCCCTGAACTCAAAATCACACGAACGATTGGTCAGATAATAGATATCGACAAAAGCTGAAGTCAGTGGAATCCAAGCCCCACCGTCAACACGGTATTCAAAAGAATACTTAATGGCAGAGCCGATATCGGCACTGGACAAAAACAAGCGAAGGTGCTGTTTGGTCTGATCAAAAGAAAATTCAAAAGGCCCTACAGGCGATACCGGGAAAAACAGCGTATCCTCGAGCGAAATCAATTGATATCCATTGACGAGACCAATACGGGAAGAAGGCCTGTAGTCAAACCTCGCGGGGTCGATTACATCGTAACCGTTCAGACCGCCAAAAATCAGTCTTCCATCGGATAAACTTGCAGCAGATTTATAATTGTACTCTGCATTGACAAGACCATTCCGTTTACCCAGGCGGATGAAATCGTTGCTGGCAGGATCAATACCGATTATTCCGCTGAAGGTTGAAGCCCAGACCCTGCCAAAATGGTCTTCCAGCATGCTCACGGTCCGCGGGTTTACAAAATTAGAGGTTGGTAAAAATCGAACTTCCCCTGGAGTGATTCGATTGACAATTGCAATACCCCGTGCTGTTGCAATCCACAACTCACTGGAATTTTTCCGGATCAGGAAATCACCGATGTGCTCATCCTTCAGGGCTTTTTCAATTGAACGAAAATTGGTTACATTATTATACAAACTATCATATATAAACACCCCTTTTTCGGTTCCAACATAAATTCGAAGGGTTTGAGTGTCGCATTTGATAGCTTTGACAATGATACCAGGATTTCCAATCGATATCGATCGGGCTTCATTCGAACCGGTATTCCACACAATTAACTCGCCACGAGCGCCAATCAGGATATCCTTACCATTCCAATGCCGTTCAATGGCAAAACAATGTTTTCCAACAGCTGGTTTGACAACTGTTGAGTCGGGCTTACCTGTTTGAAGATCCAGGCTCATTAATGACTGTCCTTCTGTGGCCATAAGTAATTTACCACGGTCGATCAATGCATCATATCCTGCAAACTTTGAATCCGAAAGTCGATCAACTCGTTTGCCCATATCTGTCCGGTACACATATTCAGATCCGACTAAAAGCACATTCCCATCGGCTTCCTGTACAATCTTTCGTCTAACCCGCAGTGGTCCATCGCCCTCAAGTCCACGATCAGAAAAGCTGCTGACACCGCGGTTCGATGTCATTAAAAACAACAAGCCCTGATTTGTACCGATCACGATATTACCAGGAGGATCGTAGTACACATTGTACAATTCGTAATCGATGGAGGTCCCTAAGTCAATCGGAGTGAAACTTTGGCCCTGTAGTTTGTACAATGTCTTTCGTTTATAAATGACAAAAGCGGTTGAATCTTCAATATACTCATACGCACTGATCCCAAAATGCAATATACCCTGGAGTTCAATTTGGCGAAAGCCGCTACCCGGCTCAAAATGGTAGGCTTTATATCCACTGGTTAAAAACAACCGTCCACTTTCCAAATCAAAAGTCTCTTCAAATCCTGTGGTATTTACAGGATAATTCTGCAATACATTCAGCGTCCTTGGATCAATAGAATACACGCCCTTGGCTTGAAGAGACACCAGCAATTCACCCTTATAAAAAACAGCTCGGCCTGCTTGGGCATCTGCTATTCGCTTTGAACTGACAGAACCGTTCTTGTCATGACGTTCAATTTTACCGTCTGATAAAAGCACGTAGTAACAGTCGGTATTCGATTGAGCAACATCAGCGACAGGACCCTTGTGAAGCAAACGGGTTGAACAGGTGCGCACGTCGGTCAAGAAACATCTTGAGTCCTCAGTAATTGAGTACAGATCATTTCCGAACAGCATGAGCTGCCTGATCGGGACTGCTGCCGCATCATCCGCGTTATCGTGCAGATGGATGAAATTGCGTCCGTCAAAACGAACCAAGCCTTTCTCGGTTGCAAGCCAATAAAACCCACTACTATCGCGCTCAATTTCATTGATCCGACTTCGGTTCAGTCCATTGGTTCTGTCAAACAGGAAATACTCCGACTTGATCTCCTGAGCCAATACGAATCGTACCGGTAGAAAAACAAGAACCGGCAAAAGAAAAAGCAGGGCGCGGAAATTGAATAGTGCAGACATAATCTGTCAGGCTAAATGTAGCCAAATGCACAGGCCAAGTAACAGGGATACATCATTATGTAGGAAATACGCTTTCAGTCGACATGCCCATGAACCGCTGAATTCCTGTTGGAAAAAGCACTGTCGAGTCGCCTCGACTCCGAATCTGCCTGATAATCAGGAGCGAATCGATCCCAAACCGTTACATCAGGCATACCGGCATCGACCCATGCCGTGTACCAAAAGCAACCGACCCTATAGGCTGATAACCGCAAACGAGACTCTACCATTCCGCTGAGTTTTTGGTGATAATCGGTTGAATAGTCCTGAGAATACACCTTGACCAATTGACCACCTCTCTCCTCCATCGCATACTTCCTGTGGGGAGGAAACACACGATCAAGTTCCCTTTCAAGGAGCAGAACGGAGTCGACCAAGGAATAGCTCTCCGACAAGACCAGCCAGATAAGTGAGTCCTTATCGGAAATATATCGTGCTCTGGCTGTAACAGGGTCATATGAATTAAAAAACAACTCCGGCAAACGTGTTTCCCACAAACCGTGAATACCATGCTGGTTGGTCAATTGTCCATTGTAATTACGGGTACAATGCAAAGGGACATGGGCATCGGCCATGTAATGTCCCAAATCTGCTGAAGCCTTCAGTGCGCGGTTCGCATCCCGTTCCCGAAAAGCCTTGGTCAACGATGCAAGCGAAATACGCAAATGCCATGGAAGTATACCATGGGCCGTCAGTGTATCGGCAGTGTATTTGGCCACTGCATCCTGCCAGTTCTTTGGTAACGAATCCAAGGGGGATGTACCATAACGGTCCAGGTCTATAAAATGCCTCGGCGCCTCTTCAGCAAACGCATAGCGCCGCTTGTCGGGGTCTACAGCATGTTCACTCACATACCGGATGTGTTGCTTGTAAAATCCGAACAATTCAGGCGGCAATGTGAATACCGCAAGACGGTTGATTTCCTGATGGCCTTTGAATCCCCAGGCCAGGAGAACACCCGCAATACCTGGTAAAGCGAGTGTGCGCAGCAACGCGCATAGGTAGGATGTCTTTCTCATGACGAGAACAAAAAAATGAGTGCAGCCTGGATGAAAATCAGACTGCCATACGAACCAAGGCACCATCAACCATGACCGGAATCACCGGTGCCTGATTGGGTGTGAGGCAGTATGCAATATCTTTTTCGATCTGCAGTTTCGCAAGCCTGCTCCGGTGGGAGCTCTGCTCAAGAAAACCATACAGATCGTGTTGTGCAAGGTTGTACAAATGGATAGATGCCAGCACGGCATCACGCATGCGGTTCAGCTCAAAGGCAGGGTGTATGACCGAAGCGAGGGCACCGGCAAACAAGGTATCCTCCAGGTTAAAGGAGTTCTTCCATCCGGCGCAGAGCAAAATGACATTCGACTCCTGGGCCATCAGCCAGTCGGCAAGTACATCACGATTCAGGAACGAACCAGCCACGATTT
>JBJTJB010000544.1:0-1943 GCA_046095245.1 Bacteroidota bacterium
ATTCTGCATTTGTTCTTGCATTGCTGAACACCGGGCTGATACTGAATTCCGAACGCCTGTATAGGCCGATACCGGCCGGGTTCATGGACAATGAACTGAAATCGGCACCCAGTGCACCGAATGAATTGCCCATTGCAAGAGATCTTGCTGTGCTGCCGTAGTTCAGCATGCTATACCGCAGTGCATCTGCGTCGTTTTGTGAAAAAGCTGAATTAACGGATAGCAACCCGATCAACAGGAGAGTAGAGAGTTGTTTGAACATGGTTTTGGTTGAAGGGAAAAGGGCTGCGAATGTTTCGCAGCCCTTCGGTTTTCTATTGCATTAGCGGCCGCGTCGTGGAGAGGAACCTCCGCTCGGGCTGCTGCTCCTGCCCCCGGACGAGGGCGAGACGCTACCGCTCCGCGATGTTGATGAACTCCTCATCTCGTTTCCTGCACCCGAATTCTTATTACCGGGCGAAGCGTATGAGCTCCGGGATGGACGACCTGATTCTTTACTGCCCGATCCCCGTTCACTTTTGGAGCGAACCCCACTGCGGGATGGACGGTTTTCATTCGAAGCGGGTGCATTACCATCTGAAACGCGGGGGCGTCCGGATCCAGTGGATACTCCATCTCCGTTACGTGATGGAGAGGAGTTCGAGGGTGTCATCGAATTACCGCCTCCTGACGGCGAACTCTGATTTCCACGGGGCGAATAGCTTTCATTGCTGTTGCCTCGCGGAGTGTTGCTGTTTCCTCCGGGAGAGGTGTTCTGATTGCCCCTTGGAGTGGAGTTTTCGGTTCCCCTGGGGGTATAGGAATCATTGCTCCTAGGACTATTGTTTTGGTTCCCACGTGGCGTATATGTGTCACCTTCGCGTGGATTACCGTTGTTATTGCCCCTCGGGGTGTAATTGTCATTGCCGCGGGGGGTGTTTACGTCGTTCCCTCTGGGCTGATAGGTGTCGTTATTCCTTGGCGTTTGATTGGCAGGTGCCGATGAGGGCGATGAATTGGTATTGGGTCGTGGGTTACGAATTTCACCAGGTGCAGTATTTCCTTTTCCGTTATCCGAATTGTTTCTCGGTGTATAGGCATCTCCGGAATTACCCCGGGGGTTATTGTTACTTCCGGGAATGGTGCTGTTTCCACGGGCAGGTTCAACCGTTGATCCGTTTCCTTTACCTCCGCCGCGCGGCTGAACGGTTTCGGCCGATCCGGCATTTTTACCGTCTCTGCCGGTAGGAACCAATTGACTGTCGAGTGAACGGATATCTCGCTTGGGTCTTCCCATAGCGTAATCGCCATCGCTCACCCCCGTGTTGTTCAAGGAGCGTTTTTCTTCACTGTAAAGTGTTCGGCCATACAAATCACCAACGGATCCGGTCCGGCCACCGCGGTACCCAGGGGTATTCGCAGCCACACTGTTTCGTCCACCCCTCGGACCGTAATAGTAGCTATGTTTGTCGAAACTATTGAAGAAGTACGGATTAAAGGTGCCATTGTACAACCCAGCGTAGTAGCCGTTCCAGTATCCCTGGTTGTAGCCGCTCCAGTATCCACCATTCCATCCCCAGCCGTTATTCCATCCCCAGCCGGTGTTCCAACCCCAGCCGCTGTTCCAACCCCAGCCGCCATTCCAATACGGATTTCCCATGCCGAAGCCTCCTCCCCAGCCCCAGCCAACGACCGGACGGGGATTCCACCAATTGTAAGTGCAGTACAAACTCACACCCCACGAGAACGGGTTGTTGTCATACCAGTACAAATTGGTATAGAAAGGGTCATAATAGCTCCAGCCATATGGATGGTAGAACCGGCGGATTCGGGCCGAGTAAGCGTAATCGTAATAATCCTCTTCGTCGTAGTAGTAATTGTTGGTGACGTATGAGTTGCCGTCTCCATCCTGACTATAATCAGGCCTTCCTTGATCCCGTCCGTCCGAATTGCTATACCCCCCC
>JBJTJB010000545.1:0-1864 GCA_046095245.1 Bacteroidota bacterium
GAAATCAAAACCTATTCGATCGGATTTGATTGTGCACCTGATTACGACGAACGCATTCATGCGCAGGAGGCTGCAACCCGCATTGGCACGACCCATTACGAGCACATCATCACGAAACGGAACTTAATTGACGATCTTCCGCAGATCATCCATTCGTTTGACGAACCACTGGCTGACCCCACTGCAATCCCCATTCACTACCTGGCAAAAATGGCCAGGGCAAACGGCACACAAGTCGTCCTGACCGGTGACGGGGCCGACGAACTGTTTGCCGGTTATTCGTCGTGGATGCGCTACGCAAGACTGGCACCGTTGTACGCTGCGCTGCAGAAATCTCCGGATTTCTTAAAACAGGTCAATTACCGGCTTTGCTCTGCCGTGTCGCCCGAAGGATCTCCCCTGCGTGAATTTGCGTATAGACTCAGCCGTAATCAGTCGATTTTCTGGGGTGGCGCAAGGGCAATAAAAGAGCACAACAAGAACCGTCTGCTATCCGAAAGCATGCGTGATTCATGTCGACATCTCGACTCCTACTCCATCATTCAGCAAATCGATCGGGAATACGATTCCGTTTTCGGTATGGATGGAGAAGCCGACTTCATCAACCGGATGTGCTACACCGGACTTCGCTTCCAGATTCCGAGCAAATACCTGTTCCGAATGGATCGATGGGGGATGGCTCACGGTGTTGAAGTCAGGAGCCCCTTCATGGATCAGCGTCTCATCGAAACGGCCCTGTCGATTCCAGGGAAATTGAAGATCATGGATGGTGTACCGAAATGGATTTTGAAAAAAGCACTGAGCCCGCTCCTGCCCCAAGAAACCCTTTACCGGAAAAAGATGGGCTTTTGCATGCCCATCCGCGAGTGGGCCGGCGAACTATTGGTCGATTACATCGAATCATCCATCGACCAGTTTGTACAACGGTACGACGTTTTTGATGCACGTGAAGTAAAACAGGTGCTGGTCCGCTACAAAAAAGGCGACACACACCTTACCAACACGGTTTGGACCCTTTACTTTTTGATGAACTGGTTTGATCATTGGATGCACAAGAAATGAAAACCGTCGTTCTGATCACCAATATCCCGACACCCTATCGGGTTCCGTTGTTCGGAGCGGTTGCATCTGCATTGCAATCACAAGGAATCAACTTCCATGTTGTTTTCTGCCAAAGAACCTATTCCAGAAGACAATTCGAGTTGAATCCGGACACCTTCCCATTCAGTCACGAATTCATACAGGGCGGCACACGCACCAACGAGTCTGATCCTGAAAAAACAACATTTCTTTACCGCGGCCTCCTTAGTTGCCTAAACAGGATCAGACCAGATCACATCATCGTTTCGGGCTTTTCTCGTGCGAGCTTGTATACGTTGATTTGGAAATTGACAAGGGGGTCTTCCTATACCATCTGGAGTGGTACGATACCGGAACGTGGACGGAAATCAGGATTGATCAGACGACTCAGCAGAAAAATACTTATACGATTTGCAGATAGCTTCATTGCCTATGGCAGCCTTGCTGCCTCCTACCTCGAATCGATTGGAGCACCTACCGCAAACGTCTATATAGCGACGAATACGGTTGACACGGATTTCTTCGAGCAGCAGACAAACCGCGAACGAAATGCGTCCGGATCCAGCAACAGCCAGCATGATACGATTCGCTTCCTGTTTACAGGTTACCTTGTAGAACGAAAAGAGCCTAAAGCCATTCTTGAAGCTGCTGTGATCCTGAAAGACCGCGGTATTGATTTCCACATCACCTTCGTCGGAGATGGCCCATTAAAGCAGGGACTCATGCAGTATGTTTCAACGAATCACCTGAGTGGCCATGTTACGTTTGCCGGTTATATACAGAC
>JBJTJB010000546.1:0-4547 GCA_046095245.1 Bacteroidota bacterium
GCTGTAATCACCGTATCGGCTACAGGCGGTGTTGCACCGTACACAGGTACAGGGTCATTCACCACCACAGCCGGTGCATACTCCTACACCGTAACCGACGCCAACGGTTGTACTTCAACCACCAGCGATTCACTCTTCAACTATCCGGTCATCAACGTTAACCTGAACGTGGCGTACCCGACCATCCAGTCTGCTGTAAATGCAGCTGTAGCAGGGAACACCATCCAGATCTGCGCCGGAAACTATACCGAAAACGTAACCGTGAATAAGCGCCTCACCCTCGATGGAGCCGGTGCAACCACGGTAATCACTTCAGCTGCAGCTTCTACTCCGGTCATCACTGTTACCGGTACGGGCGCCAG
The DNA here is from genome assembly GCA_046095245.1 of Bacteroidota bacterium. Lineage (GTDB taxonomy): Bacteria > Bacteroidota > Bacteroidia > AKYH767-A > OLB10 > JAJTFW01. The sequence continues at coordinate 363 of JBJTJB010000546.1, forward strand.
TGCATCAAGCCGCCTGGTAATCCGCGACATGAAACTGGTAGGTGCTACCGGTGACGAGAATACCGGTTCCGGTATCATGTATTCTGCCAGCACTGCTGCCGGATATTACACGATTGAGAATGTAGAAGCCAGCGGAAACGCCGGGTCAGGTGTCGCCTTCAACAATACCGGAAGCGTAACCGATGTGGTGATCAGCAACTCGAACTTCTCTTCTAACGGTAACGGTCTGCGCATCTCTTCCGGAGTGCCTTCGTTGGATGGTCTCGCCATCAGCGGAAGCCAGATGAACAACAACTCCTGGAGTGCTATCCGCTACAACCCGCTGAGCAACCTCAGCATGGTGGGTTCCAATATCAGCATTACAAATTGTACGTTCAGCAATAACAGCCAGGCCGGTATCAGCAACCTGCACGATATCAGCTTCAACGGATTCAAGGGCAACGCCAGCCTCAGCAATGTGACGGTTACCTCCAGCAATGGAGCGTCCACCACGCACAAGGCCAGCGCGATTTCATTCGCTCACGGAGCTACTGCCGCTCCATCCGGAACCATCTCACTCAGCAATGTAACGGTGAGTGGTATTGTTGGACGTCATGCCCTGTCATTCTCCAGCTACAGCGATGTGAATAACATCAGCATGAGTGGAGTGTCACTTCACAACTGCGTTGCACCGCTCGGTTCCGTGGGTGCTTCACACACCGATACCGATCCGCTCAACCTGGGTAACACCAGCCTGGTTTCTGTAACCATGCAGAGCACGGGTGGAGCAACTGCCACATCGGCTACCTTCCACAATGCCTCTACGCTTGCCGTGTTGAGCAACAGTGTAATCGCCGACTGTTTCACCATCGAAGACCAGGTAACCGGTGCTATCGATGCCAGTGGTCTGGGTATGGTTCGCTTCAAGGCCAACCAGGCATTCGTAACTCCGAACAGCTTCAGCAGCCCCACCACCACTGCACCAAGCATCCAGCGTGCTGTTGATGCTTCTGCTTCTGGTGATGTGGTTTACGTTGCAGCAGGTACCTACAACAACAAGGTAACCGTGACCAAGTCACTTACCTTCAACGGTGCCAAGTTCGGTCAGGATGCCCGCTCACGCAGCACGGCTTCCGGTGAATCCATCATCGATGGTACTTCACTTACGGGAGATGCATTCAAGATCAACAACAACGTAAGCAACGTCGTCATCGACGGTTTCGAGATCCGCAACTTTGCCGGATCAGGTGCCGCAGGTGATGGTAACGCCGTGTCATCGTTCACCACCAGCACCTCGCTGATCGGTTCGAACAACAGTACGGTTCGTAACAACTACATCCACGACATGGGATACAACGGAGTATATGTTGGATCCGATAACGCCACTGCGACCATCATGGTCAGGCAGTCCGGTTGGTTGGTGCGCTACAACAAGTTCGCTAACTGCAACAACACCGCAGTTGAACTGACCAACGTAGCCAGCTCGCAGGTCCGCGACAACGATATCGCTGCTCCTGCATCATTGCACAGTGCCGGCGGAGATGCCGGTAACGGTATCGAAATCGGCGCCCGTTCCTACACCAGGTCGTCTACAACTACTACAATTGATGTGACAGGCAACACCTTCAGCGGTTCATACCCTGCCGGTGGTCGTGCAGCCATCAACGTACTCTCACGTGCATACCAGTCCGCATCAAACGCAACGGTCAGTGGTCTTACCATCAGTGGTAATACCATCAACGGAGCCAGCAACGCACGCGCTGCTGTCCTGCTGGTGAGCGAAGCCCGCAACACGGGTCCCGCTACTCTGGTGAACGTGACTGTAACCGGTAACGTCATGGACGGAAACTCCAATGGTGTTGTCATTCAGGACTTCAAGAATGGCGGTACCAACGCTACCCACAGCAGCCTGAGCATCACCAACAACGACATCCGCAACAGCGTAAGCAACGGCGTACATGTACTGGCTAACACATCGGCCCTCGGTATCACCGTTGGTTCGAACAAACTCACCGGTAATGGCGGCCATGCCCTGCGCAACGACGGATCCGATGTGCTCTCTGCTACCTGTAACTGGTATGGAAGCACTGCCAGTGGTGTGGTAACCGCATCCATCAGTGGAAGCGCTACCTTCTCACCCTGGATTGTGAACGGCACCGACTTCGATCTGGTGACCCTCGGCTTCCAGCCTGTACCCGGATCCTGTACCGGAACGCCAGTCAATACGACCATCACCTCACAAGTCAACGTACTGTGCTTCGGTAACTCAACCGGTTCAATCAACTTGACGGTGAGCGGTGGTAAGCCTCCTTACCTCTACAACTGGAGCAATGGTGCAACCATTCAGGATCCAAGCGGCCTGGCTGCCGGTACCTACACGGTAACGGTGACCGATGCTAACGGATCAACCAGCACCATTTCTGCTACCATCACCCAGCCTGCTGCTGCGCTCAGCTCCTCAATTGCCGGAACCAACGTGTTGTGTTTCGGTAACGCTACGGGTGTCGCTGACCTCTCGGTGAGTGGTGGCACATCGCCGTATACTTTTAGCTGGAATACAGGTGCAACAACTCAGGATTTGAGCAACATCGTTGCAGGTACCTATTCAGTAACCATCACCGATGCGAATGGATGTACGCGCAATTCATCGGTATCCATTACACAACCTGCTGCTGCCCTAGCCGGATCCATCAGCGGAACCAATGTACTTTGCCATGGCAACAGTACAGGTGCTGCAGACCTGAGTGTAAATGGCGGAACAGCCCCCTACAGCTATAGTTGGAATACGGGAGCAACGACACAGGATTTGAGCGGAATCGCAGCCGGTACTTATACTGTAGTCGTAACCGATGCCAACGGATGCAGCATTTCACGAAACGTGACCATTACCCAGCCACTTGCTCCCCTGAGCTTGTCTGTAAACGGTACAAACGTACTTTGTAATGGTAACGCTACCGGCGCTGCTGATTTGAGCGTGAGCGGAGGAACCGCGCCCTATTCATATAGTTGGAGTAACGGCGCCTCTACGCAGGATTTGAGTGGATTGATCGCCGGAACCTATTCGGTTGTTGTTACAGATGCAAACGGATGCAGCGCTTCAACCAGCCTCACCATCTTACAGCCTGCTGCTGCACTCAGCGCATCCACTGTACCAACCTATGTATTGTGTCATGGCAACACCACGGGTGCTGCTGACCTTACTGTCGCTGGAGGAACTACTCCTTACAGCTACAGCTGGAGCAATGGGGCTACTACACAGGACATCAATAATCTGGCTGCCGGATTCTACACTGTCAATATCACCGATGCCAACGGATGTACAATCTCTTCCAATGCACTCATCCTTCAGCCCGCCGATTACCTCGGTGGATCCATCAGCGGAACCAATGTGGATTGCAACGGTAATGCTACCGGTGCAGCCGACCTGAGTGTAACCGGTGGAACAGCACCGTACAGCTACAGCTGGAGCAACGGAGCCTCTACGCAGGATCTGAGCAGCATTGTTGCCGGAACCTACACGGTTGTTGTAACCGATGCCAACGGATGTACGATCTCCCGCAGTATCACCATCACGCAGCCTGCAACATTGGTGGCTTCCTCCTCCAACACCTCTGTGACCTGTCTTGGTGCTACTTCCACCATCACGGTTAGTGCCGTTGGCGGTACTGCTCCTTATAGCGGAACCGGTGATTACACAGTCGTAGCCGGCACCTATAGCTACACAGTGACTGATGCCAATGGTTGTACTTCAAGCACCAGCATTACGGTTTCTGAAGCGGATGTGGTATTCCCGACCATCACTGTACCCGCCGACATCACCGTAGCTACAAACGTGGGTGTATGCTACGCAACAGTTGCTTCGCTTGGAACCCCTGTAACAAACGATAACTGTTCTGTGGTTTCAGTAACCAACAACGCACCTGCTACCTATCCTGTTGGAACCACTACCGTTACCTGGACTGTGGTTGACCCCGCAGGTAACACCACTACGGCCAACCAGCTAGTGACTGTAACCAATGTCCTCCCTGCATTGGGAGCTATTCAGGGAACACTGACTGCTTGTGTGCCTTATGCTGCCGGATCAACCAGCTTCTCTGTTGCACCGATCAGCGATGGCATCAACAGCACAGTGTACACCTGGACCGTACCGACCGGATTCACCATCTCTGCCGGTCAGGGTACCAGCAGCATCACAGTGACCTGGAC
>JBJTJB010000547.1:0-3638 GCA_046095245.1 Bacteroidota bacterium
CTCAAGCGATTCATTTACCGATTTAAGTTCTTCTGCTGTTATGTAGGCCGAATGCGGATAAAGCTGCTCCAGTAGTGCGGTGATGCTGTTCTCTACAAGTTCGTCTCCCGAAACCGTATCAACATAATCCTGGCGGATGTAGTCCAATACCAGCTTCAGTTTTTCGGAGGCTTCGCTGCGCTCCGGTGCCGGCCCGAGTCTGTTGCCTAAAAAAACACCTATTGCCAGAGATACGCCCAGAAGGAGCGGTAAAAAGATGCGATTGGACGAAGCGCTCATCGGTGGGGTTTACTGTACCGCTTGATACTGGTTCACTTCAACACCGAACCGTTGGAGGAAATCGACACCTTCCTCCACATCAATGCCTTTGTAAGCTGCGTAGGAATCACGGAAAATCACTTTCTTGATTCCGGTCGTGTAGATGATGCGTGCACACGGTAAGCAGGGTGCAAGTGTCACGTAAAGTGTGGAGTTGTCAAGCGTCAGTTGGTTTTTGGCGGCATAGAGGATGGCATTCGCCTCTGCATGAAGTGCCAGCGAGCAGCCTCCTTTGCGGTCGCGCGGACATCCCGTTTCTGGCCATTCCTCGTCGCAATTGTGTGTTCCCGCAGGAGGTCCATTGTATCCAAGGGATACGATGCGGGTGTCTTTGGCGATGACGGCGCCGACTTTCATTTTCACACAATGGGATTTCAGCGCCAGATTACCGGCCAGTTCCATGTACAGCTGATCAAAACTGATTTTACTCATCAAGCAAAGATAGTCAGGGATTGATGCCTGTGCCGGTTCCGGAAGAACCACCGCTGTCTTTTCCTCGGATGCTTTTCCAAATTTCACCCAGAAACAAGCGAACGCCAAGGGTAAGGACTGGTGAATCCAGGCGTGTTTCGATTTCCGGATTGTTGATCAGCATGAAGCGATATCCCAGTCCGGCTGTCAGACCAACCCAGCGGATCACCTTGTATTGCACATTGCAGCCGGGCTGGATGCCGAACACTCCGCGTCGGAACAAGGGGCGTTTGATATTATCCCGGTCGTAATAGGAGAAATAGGATTGACCATAGCCCATCAGAAAAACGGCACTCGCCTGCCAGGGGTCCTTGCGGAAGAAAATAGCCTCTCCCATCACGGGATAGAAGTTGAAGAATAGTTGTGCTTTAACGCTGTCTTTGTCGGAGAAAGGGAGTTCGGAAGCCGGAAGGGCTTTTTCTTCGATGATATCCGAACTCAGTTTGTTGTAACCTGCACCGAAGCGCCAGGTTTTGTTCCATTCTATTCCGACCCTGAATCCCCATACATCCGCTCCGCGGTTGCCGATGAAGGAAGCATATTGGTCGAGGTTGAAAAACGGATTCCATTTCCGTTCATCTTGGGCTTGTGCGGTAACAAATGACGGTGTGGCCGACAGGATGATGAAGCAGAAAAGCAGGATTCTCATGTGATACGGGCCAAAGGTACAGGGCTTGATGGAAACCTTCAGACCAACGTCGCCAACATTGTTCCTGTTGCAGTGATGGCCATCAGTCCATCAATCAACGGACCGACGTGTCGCTCTGGTATGTTTTGCTTTAAGGTGAGGAGGATTGTCCCGCAAACGAAGGAAGCTGTGCTTGACCAAAGCAATGCGGGTCTGGATGGCAGATCAGGTGAAAGTAACATTATGCCCGAGGCGAAAACCACCAAAGCAGCCAGCCATTTTGTTTTGTTGTATCCTAGGATGGATGCAAGGGTGATGATGCCCAGCTCCTGGTCGCGCGTGGTATCCCGTAGGTCTGCGAACAGACTTAACCCGAACACAAACAAGAACCGATGAAGCGCCCAGTGGATAGGGGGCACCGGTGAAACGACGAAGAGCGTTGCCAATGTCCAGGCCAACGCAACAGTCACATTTTTCAGAACAACTATTCGGGAAAGGGTATGTGAACGCGGAAGTGGGTTCAATGGTCCGGGGTAATAGCTCAGGTACAGCAAGCCACAGGCCGCGACAGTAAGCAAGGCAAGCCGACCACTACTCCCGTCAGGGAACGGGGCTTGGCTAAAGGCGAATGCGAGAAGGGCTAGTCCGGGTGCATGAAACCAGGGTGACAACCGGACAGGCAGGTAGGCTGTGAGGGTCATTGCACCGATGGACAAGGCCAGTAGCCCACGTTGCTCAACGAAGGAAAAAGGGTCACTAAAACACCAGGCGAAGGCCGCAATTCCGGTGAAAAAGGCCGATTGCCACCGCATCGGGAATGACAAACCTTTCTGAAATTAAAAAGGTTAGTCGTTTTGCGAAATGCCGTAGACCAGAAGTCCGCTAAGCCCGAAACCAAGGCCGATATATCCCCACTTCATGGCCCGTTGAATACGCATATTCCTAACCCCCTTGTCGTACCCCATGCGGTAAGCTTCGGTGCTTCGCGCCTCCGCATCAATCCCTTCGGGTACCCGCAATTGAGTAGGGTTAAACCGGCCTACAATCACGCTGTAAATCATCGGAACCGGTAGCGAGTAAAATCCCAGAAAACCGGATCCGATTCCAACTGCAGCTGACAATACCTCGGTTCGGCCTTTCCGCATGTGGTAGTTGCGGCCGGCCTGTTCCCCGGAGATGAACTGCCGGGCCTCGTCAATGCTGAAGTCCAGGCTGTCGATTGGGCTGTACAGGATGGTCACTTTACCGTCCGGCGCCGTAATGGAGAACACATCAAAACGATCGGCACTGCGATGACGGGTGCGTTTTTCACCCTCAATGCTGTATTTGATATCATCCCCGGTGATCCTGTATTCGCTCATGCCGACTGTGCGGCCATTCAGCATCAACATGTTGTATTGAGCTTGAAGAGGGGTGTGTACCTGAAGCAGGATTAAGGCTAAGCTGAGTAGCCGGAGGAATTGCATCATACCCAAAGGTAATCATTGCAAGGAATGTGTCATGCATTGGGGCTCAGCCCCCGAAATAGGGGTGTGCTCCCTTTCGGGAAGCCCTGTGTTTCGTAATTTCGCTTCATTCCTGAAAAGAGCCATGTCAACCATTCCTTTTGCCGGCCGACACATCGGTCCGGACGCCCGTGAAACCTCCGAAATGCTGCTTGCAATGGGAGAGCCATCCCTGCAAACACTGGTCGAAAAAACGATACCCTCCGATATCCGGATTCGTAAATCCCTCAATATCCCCGCAGCCATTTCCGAGGCAACTTACCTTGAGGAGTTACGGAGCATTTCCGCCGGTAACCAGGTATTCAGGTCCTATATCGGTTTGGGGTATTACGATACCATTACGCCCGGTGTGATATTGCGCAACATTTTTGAAAATCCAGGCTGGTATACAGCTTACACGCCTTATCAGGCTGAAATCGCACAGGGACGATTGGAAGCCTTGCTCAATTTCCAGACGATGGTGTGTGATCTCACAGGCATGGACCTTGCCAATGCATCACTACTGGATGAATCTACCGCTGCGGCCGAAGCCATGACGATGCTCTTCCATACACGTAGCAGGGAGCAGGAAAAAGCCGGGTTGTGTCGTTTCTTCGTTGCCTCCGATACCTTCCCGCAAACCATTGACGTACTGAAGACCCGTGCCGAACCGCTTGGAATCGAGCTGGTGTACGGAACGCCCGATGAAGCTGCAATTCCAGAAGGCTGTTTCGGGG
>JBJTJB010000548.1:0-3676 GCA_046095245.1 Bacteroidota bacterium
CAATCAAATATAGTGCTTTGGGTATAAAAAAAACCGCCCTTGTGAGAGAGGACGGTTTATTGACGGGGGCTTCGCTGAAGCCGGTTACTTCAATCCAAGCTTACCTTTTACCAAAGGCAGTACATCATCACTTTCCTGAGCGAAGAGCAAGCTCCCCGCACCCGTATCGAAAATATAGCTGTACTTATTCTCCTTGGCTACTGCATTGATGGCCTCTTCCGCTTTCTTCAGGATGGGTGTATACAGTTCTTCTTTCTTCTTTTGCATAGAAGACTGGGCTGACTCTTGGAAGGTCTGAATACGCTCTTCCAGGTCGCTGATTTCCCTCAGCTTCGCCTCCTTGATCGGATCAGCCATGGAAGCTTCTTTTGATTTAAAGTCACTGATCTTGTTTTGATATTCTCCTGTCATGGTCTTCAACTGGTTTTCCAGCGACAAGCCGAATTTTTGAAGTGAGGAATCAGCTGATTTTGTTTCGGGCATCAAACTCAAAAGTTGTGTTGAATTCACATGCCCGAACTTATAGGAATGCTGAGCTTGAGTGGTAAGGAATAAACCGGCGATTGCGAAACCGGTCAGAAGGAGCTTGCGGGTCATAAATGGATTTGCTTGTTACGCGTTAGGTTTATTTACGTTCGTCTGCGGCAGGTACGGCCTCGGGGCCACCTTGTTTTGCCCCCCCGGTTGCATCGGGAGCCTGGTTTTTATTGCCGGCTTTGTAGCCCATGGCCGAGAGGATGTCGTCACTCTTATCGTATTTCGGATTGGTGTAAAGCATGACAAGATCGCCAGACTTGTCAAAAATCACCGCATAGCTTTGCTCGGTAGCCATTTTCTTCACAGCGTTGTAAATCTTATCCTGGATCGGTTTGATGAGTTCTTGCTTTTTCTTGAACAGCTCACCCTCATAACCGAATTTTTGTTTTTGGAATTCCTTCACTTCTTTCTCCTTGGAAGTGATTTCCATCTCCCGCTTCCGGCGCATGTCTTCGGTTAGCAGGATTTGTTCTGCCTGGTAGTCCTTGTACAGTTTGTCGATGACAGCGTATTTCGACTCGATTTCCTTTTGCCAGGCTATGCTGAGCTGGTCTAGTTGCTGCTGGGCTGCTTTATATTCGGAAATGTTGTCCAGTATGTACTGTGAGTCGATGTAGGCATACTTCTGGGCGAATGCTGCAGGTGAAAACGCCATCAGGATTCCGGCAAACAGGGCAAGGATAAGCTTCTTCATGTGATGTTTGGAATGGTTCGTGCGGACCTTGGAAAGAATCGTGCCAAAAGTACCGAATCCTGTCCAACCTGCCAATGCAAGCCAGTCAGTACAGCACCGGGCCTAGAACTGCTGTCCGATGGTGAAGTGAAAGTTAGCCCCGTTTACACCCGGTAGGTTTTCGACCTCGTCAAATCCATAACCCCAGTCGAGTCCCAGCAGGCCGAACATGGGCAGGAATATCCGAACACCGACTCCGGCAGAACGCTTGAGGTTGAATGGATTGAAGTAACGTGTACCAAGCCAGTTGTTCCCCCCTTCGAGGAAGGCGAGGGTGTAAATGGTGGCTGATGGGTTGAGCGAAACCGGAAAGCGCAGCTCCATCGTGAATTTATTGTAGGCGGTACCTCCAACCGGATTCCCCTTGATTCTGGGTGTGATGGTGTTGTTTTCATATCCCCTAAGGGCAATGATTTCCCGTCCGTCCAGAGCAAATCCCGATAAGCCGTCGCCGCCCAGGTAAAACCGCTCGAAGGGGGAGGGTCCGATATCCGGGTTGTAGAAGCCCAGAATGGCCATTTGAGCGCGTGAGAACAGTACAAACTTATTTCCCAGCGACCGGTACCAGCTGCCACTGAATTTCCACTTATGATATTCGATCCACTTGTATTTTATTTCAGAAGGCGCAGTGGCATAGTCGGTGGTTTTGTTAAACAGGCTGAATGGGGGAGTGAGTTGAAGCGTGAACGATAACTGCGACCCGCTACGGATCCAAATCAATCCATCAACGGAATTCCGGGAAATAGTTTGTTCGAAGTTCAGGTTGTTGGAATTTCCATCCGTAAACAAGAACGTACCGGTCCACTGGTCAAGAGAATAACGCTGAAACGCCGCTTCGTGATAAATCTGGAAGAAATCATCAGGCCAGGTGAGGCGTCTGCCCAATCCCACCGACATACCACTGATAGCCAGCACAGAGCGGTTGGCATCGTCCTTGGGCAGTCCATCCGTTTGTATGGATCGGAAGGCCGATACGCTGAGTGAGTTCGGTTTACGTCCTCCCAGCCAGGGCTCGGTGAAACTGGCATTGTAGCTTTGGAAAAAGCGTCCGTTCGACTGGAAGCGGATGGACAGCCGCTGCCCATCACCGGTTGGCAATGGCGACCAGGTTTCGCGGCGGAAAATATTGCGCGCTGAAAAATTATTGAATGAAACCCCAAGAGTACCTACCACTCCTGCACCTCCTCCCCAGCCACCTGACAGTTCGAGCTGGTCGGATGGACGTTCCTCTACGGTGTATTCGATATCAACTGTTCCGTCAGCCGGGTTGGGTTTCGGGTTCACATTCAGTTTTTCCTGATCGAAGTACCCAAGTTGGGCAAGTTCACGTTGTGTACGGATGATGTCGGAGCGATTGAACAACTGCCCGGGTTTGGTGCGAATTTCCCGCAACACGACCTTGTCATTCGTTTTGGTATTGCCTTTTACAGTAACCCTGTTGACAGTGGCTTGTTTGCCCTCGTAAATGCGCATTTCGAGGTCGATGGAATCCTGGTCGACAAGGACCTCTACCGGAGTTACCTGGAAAAACAAATAGCCATCATCCATGTAAAGGGAGCTGATGTCGCGGCCACTTTGGGAAATAAACAAGCCTTCCTCAAGTTTCTGTTGGTTGTACACATCGCCGCGCTCGATTCCGAGAATCTGTCCGAGTTGTGTTGAAGTGTATTTCGTGTTCCCGACCCAATCGATATTCCTGAAATAATACCTGGGTCCCTCCTGAATCCACAATTCGATATTGACACTACGGTCATCGTGCCGGTAAACACTGTCGCGCACGATACTGGCATCGCGCATACCCTTGCCTGCATACGTGGCTATGATTTTGTCCTTGTCTTTTTCCAAGGCTTCATCGCCGTACTTCGAGTTGCTGAAAATCTTGTACCAGGCCGACTCCTTGCTGCCCTTCATCTTCCGGAGCAGTTTCTTTTCAGTCAATACCGTGTTGCCATGAAAAATCACATCGTTGATCTTTACACGCTTTCTGTTGCCCACGGTGATCCGCAACAGTTCCTGATTAGCACCGGCAGAGGTATCCCGTTCGGTTTTTATATCGACATCAATGAACAGGAAACCCTTGTCGATATAGTAGTCGCGGACCTGATTACGGGTTAGATAAATCAGGTTTTCGGTGATGACTTTACCTTTCACCAGTTGCAATTTCTCCCGCAACTTATCTGCTTCACTTTTGGAAATTCCTTGGAATGCGAAACGTGACAGCCGAGGGCGTTCACTCAGTTGGAAGTTGAGGAAAATACGATCGCCGATGACTTTCGTGGCGATTACTTTGATGTCGGACAAGAGTCCTTGCTTCCACAGGTTTTCAACGGCCATTGAAATGCGCTCACCGGGTATGCGGTAGCGATCGCCGATGTTCAATCCCGACAGGGTAAGCAATACACTTAC
>JBJTJB010000549.1:0-1588 GCA_046095245.1 Bacteroidota bacterium
ATTGAATATACTGAAGGAAGTTGGGGTGAGATCTGCGGTTAGGGTCGGGAGAGGTTCGGATCACTAGTGGTGTAAGTAATTGAATATAAACGTTTATTATACGACTAGTTGGTTTTAAACCGGTATTTTTGTGCTGGGGCGGAGGAGTGGCGGCCCCCTGCGGAAAATCGTTTTGGAATAGATTCAATCGTCATTATGTAATTTTAAATACATAGCCGATTTGAATACCAAAAATCGATTATGCCAATGAAGATTCCTTTAATCGCTATTCGAAGATTGTCTATCCGTTCAGTTTACATTTGTCTCTGATTCAGTATGCAGCCCGTTATCCGTGTCGAGAATATTTCCAGGGTCTACAAAGTAGGCTCGGAAACCATTCATGCTCTTCGCTCGATTACACTCGATATCAAAAAAAATGAATACGTAGCGCTGATGGGTTCTTCCGGTTCCGGGAAATCCACACTAATGAATGTATTGGGTTGTCTGGATACACCATCTGGCGGAAGGTATCTCCTCAACGGTATCGATGTCTCAGGTATGAGCGATAACCAGCTTGCTGAAATCCGAAACAGCCAGATCGGGTTTGTGTTTCAGACCTTTAATCTCCTGCCCCGTTCTACCGCGCTCGAGAATGTTGCCCTGCCGCTCATTTATGCCGGCCTCCCGAAATCACAGCGAATTGAACGCGCCATGAAGGCACTTCAGGATGTGGGACTGGCCGATCGGGTAACGCATCGTCCAAACGAGTTGTCCGGAGGTCAGCGCCAGCGTGTCGCCATCGCCCGCGCTTTGGTAACACAGCCAGCAATTATTTTGGCCGATGAGCCGACAGGAAACCTGGATTCCAAAACTTCCTATGAGATCATGGGCCTGTTGGAGGAAATCCATAAGAAAGGGAATACGGTCGTGTTGGTCACCCACGAGGAGGATATCGCCCGACATGCGCATCGCATCGTTCGGCTGAAAGATGGGCTCGTAGAATCCGATGGCCCCAACATGCATACACTCGCAGTCGGAAATTAAACATGAAGATTTACACCAAGACCGGCGATTCCGGTGAAACATCATTGATCGGTGGAACACGGGTTCCGAAGCATCATCTGCGGATTGAAACCTATGGGACCGTTGATGAACTTAATTCCTGGATTGGCCTGTTGAGGGATCAGCCCATCGATGACCATTCCATCACGACACTTCTCGACATTCAAGACAGGCTTTTTACAATGGGTTCCAGGCTTGCTTCCGACCCGGAAACTTCACGCATGAAATTGCCGGAATTGGATGAAAACGATATTCTCCATTTGGAATCGGAAATGGACCGTATGGAGGCCGAATTGCCTGAGCTCAAATCGTTTGTGTTGCCAGGAGGTCATACATCCGTATCGTATTGTCATATTGCCCGTTGCGTTTGTCGGCGGGCCGAGCGTCTGGTTTCCCAGTTGAAAGAAGTCAGTCCGGTGGATGATCGTATACTACGGTACTTGAACCGCCTGTCGGATTATCTGTTCATGTTGTCCCGGCATGTTGGTCAAACATTGAATGCTCCCGAAACCCCCTGGATCCCCAGAATGTGAATAAATGCCTGCCC
>JBJTJB010000550.1:0-1806 GCA_046095245.1 Bacteroidota bacterium
GAGAAAAATGCGTTTGTAAATGAAACTACATGTTTTTTATACGACTAATGGCCGCGACAAGCCCGAACTTTGCTTTGGGGAGGGCGGTGCGGTGGCCCCCTTTGGTTAAACGTTTGAAAACGGCTTACAACCTCGTCGATCAATACCGGTGGTAACTATGCTGAAAGCAGAATGACCAACCCAGGAGTAAAACCCCAGCAGTCCAGGTCCCGCAATAATCGCTAACCTCATTGGTTTCATTTAAACTATTCGGGGGCATCCTGCCTACCAGCCACCAATCAAAACGAACATAAGCGTTTATTATACGACTCATTCCATCCACAAGCCCGAACTTTGCTTTGGGGAGGGCGGTGCGGTGGCCCCCTTCGGAATGGGTTGTTTTAAAGCATCCGGATTTTCACATCGTCCCAAACCCGCCCAACATTCCGCTCTCAAGGTACCAAACATTTTGCAGCTGGTCCGATCGATTCCTGCAAAAACACAACCCAGTAAATCATCGATCAATAGTCGGCTATCTCCTACCAAGCCTAGCTGATCCGCTTCAGCTTTAAATCGCCGACCGGACGCACAATCAACGGCACTTTCTCAACCGTCACCGAGCTCGTATCGAGTCCGAAGGCCTTTTCTTCAGGCAAAGCAAAGCGCTTGATCAGGAAATACAAATCCATAATGATTTTCTGCAGCCAGGGTAATTCATTGTCTACGCTCAGGAATTTCTCCATGACCACAAACCTGAAATCACCTGCCCGCTGCCGCTTTTGCAAAGAGGGATATCGGCTAACGATATACACTTCATTGTTCTTGACCAATTCCTCCACCCCGTGGCGGAACATGAGGTTGATGCGCGGATCAATCCGGAAACCGATTCGAAAATCAACGCGCAACACCTTGCCCGTCATCAACTCGGTCACCTTGTATTCCAGCGTGTAGGGTTCATCCAGAACGTCAACGTGTACGAGCCAATACATATCGGCACGCTTGGGCTGTTTGTACAAAATCGAATAAACGATTTTCTCCTCAATCTCATTGGTGTAGTTGGCACTGGTGAGGTAAACGAGGTGCGTAGAATACTTGGGAATCGCGGTGTCCTCGCTCAGCTTTTCAAACAGGTTCAGGTGTGGACGAATATCGACGAACTCGACCAGGCGGTTTCGGATCTTGCGAGAATAATACAACACAATCATCACCGTAATGAGTATGCTCGCGATCAGGAAGGTCACCCAACCACCGTGGGTGAATTTGGCCAGATTGGCAGCCATGAAGCACGACTCGATGGTGAGGTAAGTCGGCAAAAGCAGGATGGCGATGATTTTGGGATACTTGTACAACAAGAGGTAATTCGTCAACAGGATAGTGGTCATCATGAATGTGGTCACAATGGCCAGTCCGTATGCCGCTTCCATACGCGACGACTCTTCAAAATACAATACAACTCCAACACAGCCGGCAAACAATAACCAGTTGATAGAGGGTATATAAAGCTGACCGCGCAGGTCGGTCGGGTAAACCACCTTGACCTTTGGCCAGAAGTTGAGACGAATCGCTTCGTTGATCAGCGTGAAGGAACCACTGATCATGGCTTGGGAGGCAATGATGGCCGCCGCGGTAGCAATTCCGATACCGACCGGCAGAAACCAGTCGGCCATGATCAGGTAGAAGGGGTTTCCTCCTTGCAGGGTCTCACCGTGATGGCGAATCAGGTAGGCACCCTGACCGAAATAGTTCAGCAAAAGTGAAAGTTTCACGAAGCCCCAGGTCACACGTACGTTCTTCTTCCCGCAGTGTCCAAGGTCGCTGTATAAGGCC